>JBLIMI010000016.1:0-14925 GCA_047638655.1 Minisyncoccia bacterium
TGAAGAGGCAGCAGGCGTAGGTGTCGATCACATTGACGTCACCCTCGGAGGCCTCCATGGCGATTTTGGCGACTTGAACGGCGAAGGCCTTCTCGGTCTCGGTCAAGTCCTCTCCGTCTTCGTAGAAGCCCCAGGCGATGGCATTGCCAAGTCTTGCGTGGTGTTTCTTCGGCGCGTGTTTCCAGAGTTGAATGGCGGCGGCGCGTGCAGCGTGACGGCTGACCTTGTGCTCATCGCGCTTGCGGGTTTTCTTCGCCGCACCGTCGTGCAGGCTGTAAACCGCGTACCAACCATCGAAGAGGATCTCGTCGTAGGTTTCCTGGGCGAGGAAGGACTCGACAGCCGAGAGGCCGCCGGGGCTGCGGAGGTCGGCCATCAGGCCGTCAAAGGTCATGCGGCGCATGGGCATCGACTTGCCTTCGGGATCCAAGCGCTTGATGGTTGTCACCTGGGCCTGAGCAAGATCGGTCATGCCAACCTCTTTCAGGTTGCGATAGAGCTCCCAGACGCTTTGTACGCTCTTCGCGTCGAAACCCTTACCGGACTCGACAATGCGTCCAATCTCGCTGCGCTGGGCCTCGATGTCCGCCTTGGCGTTGAAATTAGCGAGCTTCTTGATGAGCTTGAAGCGAGGGGCCAGGGCGTCCGCGTCGGAAGCGATTTCCTCTCGGAAAGCAGCGACTGTCCCTTCACCAGACTTGATGCGTTGCACTTCGGCTTGGAAAGGTGCGGTGGGCATGTAGCCTGAAATGGAGTCCCGTGGGGATCCATCCGAGTTCAGGAATAGCAGGGCGGGGTAGCCGCGGACTCCATACTTCTTTGCTAGGGCGCTCCCGGACTCCGACTCAGCGTCAATGCTGAGGCAGAGAATGTCGTTCATCTCGGTGACCACCGAGTCCGCTGAGAATGCTTCCGCATCCAGCTTCTTGCAGTAGCCT
This sequence comes from Minisyncoccia bacterium, assembly GCA_047638655.1. Classification (GTDB taxonomy): domain Bacteria; phylum Planctomycetota; class UBA1135; order UBA1135; genus JABACD01. The sequence continues at coordinate 939 of JBLIMI010000016.1, forward strand.
CACCAATCTGTCCAGAAGTCGATGAAGACAATCTTGTTGGAGGAGGCGGCGCGAGCCAGTGCATCTTCGTAGCTGCCTTCGAACCAGTTGAGCTTGCCGTGACCCTCGAGCAGGGTGGCCGCCGGGTGCTGGTTGACCGGGGCTGAAATAGGAGCAGACGCCATGAGTACGGCGGCAGCCAAAGCGGAGATGAGCATGATGGGCAGTGGGGGGGGGCTTAGTAAATTGAGTGGGGGATCGGAGTGGATCGTGACATTTTAGAGGGCGCCCGCGGCCGCTGATTGAATTCTAGGATACCCAAGGGCACAGGCCCGGACTTGGGACTCGATCGGGGCTCCAAAAGGTCCTTTCTTGCAAGATCCTGACTTCTGGCGGTGGTTGCGGAGCCTGCGAGCCGACTGTCTGCGGGCAACCCCACCCGGATTGGCTGTCTTCGTATAGTATTGTCCCGAATTCCTGCGATAATTGGCCCCTGTCCCGTCCTTTACCTTGAGCTCGACCATTACCAACGACCCCCTGAGCGCCTTGATCGAAAGCGTCACCCAGCGACCCAGTGACGACCCGATCTTCAGCCTCAATGCAGAAGCCCGGCGGCGGGCTGCGGCGGGTGAGTCGATCCTGAACGCGACCCTCGGGGCCCTGGTGGCGGACGATGGCAGGCTCGTTGTGCCGCCCTCCGTGGAGGAGGCCTACGCTCGCGTACCCCTGGAGCGTTCATCGGCTTACGCGCCGATCTCCGGGCCTCCGGAATTCCTGCAGGCCGTAATCCGCGATTTGTTCGGCGAGAGCGAACTGGCAGCCAATGCGACGGCTGTTGCCACAGCCGGTGGAACGGGCGCCATCCTGCACTCGCTCGTCACCTTCCTGGACGTGGGCCAGACTCTGCTGACCACCAACTACTTCTGGTCGCCCTACCGCATCATCGCCAGCCACACGCGGCGCGCGGTGGAGACCTTCGAGATGTTCAATGAAGAGGGCGGGTTCAACTTGAGAGCCTTCGAGGCCAGCCTAGTCGCACAGATCACTCGCCAGGGTCGGTCACTGGTGATCCTGAACTTCCCCTGCCACAACCCGACCGGCTACAGCCTCAGCCTCGAGGAGTGGGCTGGCTTGACGGAGATCATCGAGCGCCACGGGTCGCGTGGGCCGATCACGATCTTGTTCGACGTGGCCTACGCCAAGTTCGGAGCGGCAGGCAGCGAACGCTGGATCGAGTTTCTCGATCGCATCTCACGCAGCGCGCAGGTGCTCGTTTCCTGGAGTGCATCCAAGTCTTTTGCTCAGTACGGCGCAAGGGTGGGCGCCCTCGTCGCCTTGCATCGGGACGATGCGGAAAGGGGACGCATCGCCAACGCTCTGAGCTATGCCTGCCGCGGCACCTGGTCGAATTGCAATCACCAGGGCATGTTGGCCATCACGGAGCTATTGACGCAGCCCGACTTGATGCTGACCTACGCCACAGACTTGAAGGACCTGGTGGAACTTCTCAACAGACGAGTTGAAGTATTCAACAAAGAAGCAGCCGGCTTGGATCTGGATTACCCGCGCTACGAAGGCGGCTTCTTCGTAACCATCTTCAACCCAAGGGCGGAGGAAATGGCCGCCGCAATGCGTGACGAAGGAGTCTTCGTCGTGCCTCTCGAGGGTGCTGTACGGATCGCGCTTTGTGCGACTCCTGAAGCGGAAGTTCCGCGTCTGGTTAAGTCGCTGTTGGCAGGTGTGGCTGCCACAGAGGATGTTTGATTGACCAACTCTCTGGATGACATGGCGTCGCGTGGTGAGCTTTCTCATCACTACGGAGAGCAGGTTCACCTGATCGACAATCTCTTTCTGCGAACGGTTCTGACCCGAGTGTCGTCCGATGAAGCTTCATTGCCGGAGGTGATGAACCTGTTGCGCGTTGCCTACGAGATGTTGTTGGGGGAGGCCATTCACGAGTTTCCGTGCTCAGCGGTGGCAGTTCGCACGCGCATGCACGGCCAGCATCCCGAGCAAAGTGTGTTGCGCGAACCAGTCCTTGACCCCAAGAGCAAGATTGTGATCTGTGATGTCGTGCGAGCGGGCATCGTTCCAAGCCAGGTTTGTTTCGAACGCTTGTTATCCGTGTTGCCCGACGCTTCCTTGCGGCTCGATCACCTGCACATGTCTCGTGTTTCAGATGCAGAGGGCCACGTGACGGGCGTCGATCTCTCCGGGAGCAAGATCGGAGGCACTGTGGAAGGCTCAATTCTATTGATTCCCGACCCCATGGGCGCCACGGGCTCGACCATCCTGAGGGCGGTGAAGCATTACGTGGATCACCACGGAACTCCGGCGCAGATCATCGCTCTGCCTATGATCGCGACACCGGAATACCTGCGCGCGGTGTTGCGCGGCATCGATGGCATCAAGGTCTACGCTGGCCGCTTGGACCGTGGACTTTCCGACCAGGACGTACTCGAGACCGTTCCTGGCACTCATTGGGACCGTGAACAGGGGCTCAACGAGAACGGCTACATCATTCCCGGTGCCGGTGGCATGGGTGAGGTGCTGAACAACTCTTGGTGCTGATTCCAGCACCGTCGAGCTGATTTCTTAGAGCACCTTACGCCTGCCGCCTAGCATGCGTTCGATGGCTTCTGCGAGCTCTGTCGCTTGCACCGGTTTGGTGATGAACTCGTGAGCGCCCAACTCCCGACATCGTCGCACGTTGACTTCCTGATCATCTGCGGAAATGACCGCTGCCGGGACGTCGATGTCCCGCTTACGTAACTGCTCGAGCAACTGGAACCCATCAATGATGGGCATGTTGAGGTCCAACAGGATGGCCGCTGGGTTCATCTTCACGGCACGCAGGAGTCCGATCCCGCCGTTCTCGGCGAGAATAGGTTCGTGCCCCATCCTCAGCAGGAGATGCTTAAAAGTCATCCTCTGGAAGCTGGAGTCGTCAATGACGAGAATACGGGCCATAGTGGCGAAAAATGGGGGTCGGAGAACGCGGGGGCTGCGTTATCAATCGGGGTCTGGGGGGTCAGGAGTGGAGGGAAACTTGGCCCAGATGAGAATGACTCTCCCAAGATTGGAAGGGTGGAGATCTGTGACCGGCTGGCGCTACCTTGCTAGGCTGGCCAGGACCCCCTCCCCTGTACATCGATGAAGACTCTCTCCAGCCTCGGAATCCTCCTGATCACGGCAATCTTGCTGCTGGACCCGGCCGCAGGCGCCCATGGTGGGGCCTATCGGGGGCCCGGGGACAACACGGCTCCCCCTCCCGGGGGCGGCAGCGGCGGTTCGAGCTCCGGCGGATCATCCGGCGGCTCGGGAGGCTCCACAGCCCCGTCCAATTCGGGACCTGGCTCCGCGGGGTCCGGTGGCTCGGGGCGCACAAACTCTGGGCCGGTCTCTGGCCTGCCTATGGGGGGCGGCAATGACGACAGTTGGGAACCCTGGTGGGCATTCAATCGGGACCCCTTTCTGAATCTGAAAGCGGTCATCCATCAGGGCAACGTCGTGATTGGCAGCGACACGTTCTTCCTGGGCTACAGTGACCCCAGCCTCGCTCGGGATCACCTGGGACCGAATGAAAGCGCCGTGCGAACCCAGATCGTGCCCGCTTTGCGACGCGTGCTAAAGACAGAGTCGGACGGTGATCTCGTGACCGGGGTCCTGGTGGCCTTGGCGAAGATCGGGGAGGACCCTGCCGCGCAAGGAGACGAGCAGAGCTTGGCCGAGACCATTCAGCCTTTCCTCGCTTCGCCCAACCAGGAAATTGCCGAAACGGCAGCGGTGTCCCTGGGCATTCTCGGGGACTTTGGTTCGGTGGTCCTGCTGTCGCACTTGCTACGAGACACCGAGCAAGGCCAAAAGAAAGTGGGCGGGGGTGAAGTCCACTGGAGAACCCGTGCCTTTGCGGCCTACGGCTTGGGCTTGATTGGCTTTCGAATGGACAAGGCAAGTCAGCGACGATTCGTGCTGGAGGTTCTGACTACAGAGTTGGAAGGCGATGCGCTCGATCTATCTACCCCCGACGTGGCCGTGGCATGTTTGACCGCCATCGGGTTGGTCCCTCTCGAGGTGGACTTGAAGTGCCAAATGCAAAGCCAGCGCACGCCGGGCCCACTCGAGTGCCGTCATGGACAAGTGGCTTGGCTACGGGAACTCTTTGACAAGAAGGACCTGAACTATGTGGTGCGCGCGCACATCCCGACGATCCTGGCGCGCTTGGTTCAGGGTTTAGAGCCAAACGACCCCTTGCGGCATGCAGTGGCTGGGGACCTCTTGGCCTTGATCGCCGGGGGCTCAAAGACGCGCAGTGAACTGCGCGCGAGTGCATTAATCGCCCTTGGCCTGTTTGCTTCTGCGAGCGATGATGAGGTGGACAAGCAAGTGATTGCAGCGCTGATGGGGACGGCCAAGAATTCCCGTCAACCGCGCGTGAGGACTTTGGCTTTCGTCTCGCTTGGACAAGCGGCTGGCCGAGTGAGTACAGGAATGGTGGACGAGGAAGGAGTCGCGAAGGTGCGGTCCTTCTTGTTGAAAGAGCTTGAACAAGGCCGTAGCACAGACAGAGGGTGGGTTGCGTTAGCCTTGAGCTTGCAAGAACGGGCTGCTCAAGCGGGTGGTGCAGCGCCCTCGGCGCAAGTGCCCAAACTACTGGCGAAAGTGATGAGGGACGCCAAGTCGCCCAATGAGATCGGTGCTTACGCCGTAGCGCTCGGGATCGTTCAAGATCTCGAGTCGGCGAAGCTCTTGCACGAGAAACTGTCGGTCACCGCCGATGACCGTGCACGGGGTTACATTTGTCTCGGCTTGGGATTGATGAACTCGCGTTCCAGTGTCGGAATGTTACGAGGCTTGCTCGAGAGTGCTGGCAATCGTCCGTTACTGCTGCGTGAGTCGGCCATCTCCCTGGGGCTAGTCGGGGACAAGAGTGTGGTGCTCGACCTCGTGACTCAATTGAACAAAGCCACGAGCCTGACTTCGCAATCTTCCATCGCGGCTGCGCTCGGGGCGATTGGCGATGCGCGCTCGGTGGATCCTTTGCTGCATATGCTAGAGGACCCGAAAACCAACGTTCGTGCACGTGCATTCGCCGCGGTCGCATTAGGAATCGTTGCTGACAAAGAAGCTCTTCCTTGGAACGCCAAGATTGCCGTGGGGGCGAATTACATGGCGGGGACCCCGACGCTAACGGATGGTCAAGGCGCGGGAATCTTGGACATCCTCTGATTCCAAGTCAGGGCAAACCGTAGAACTTGTTCTTGGCGGTTCCGTGGGCCACGAGCAACCCATCTCGCTCCAAGCGAACGAATGCCCTGCGCGCCCGTTGCTTTCCAATGTTGGAAGCTTCGCCAAAGGCTGCCGGTGTTGCATCGCCGCCGGGATCGTTTGCGAGTTCGACGCGTTGCTTGACCCACTCCAGAATTCTTGCTTCGAGCGGGTCACGCGGTCGCGAGCTGGAGGGCTGCGAGCGCAAGGCGGAGAGGGTGGCTCCCTTGGCTTCTCGATTGGAAGAGCCCACTCGGACGACGACTTCTCTTTCGCGTTCGCAGTGGATGACGCAATGGGGTCGTTCCAAAGAGACATGGACATGCACCGCCACGATCGTGCCTGTGGAACATTTGACCGTGGTTGTTTGCACTGGAACAGGAGGTAGCAGGAATCCAGCGGCCACGCGGCGGACATCGTCCAGCACCTCTCGCGGTCGTGGACAGAGGTGCAAGCTCCCATTGTCATTGATTCCCACTAGGAGCCACCCGCCGCGCGTGTTTGCGAAGGCGCACAGAGTGCGTGCAAGCTTCTCATCCCGGGGCAGGCCTCGCTTGAATTCGAGGCCGCGGCCTTCGCCCTGCGCGACGAGTTCGATCAGTTCCGCTTCGGACAGGTTCACGGGGGAAGCATACGCTCCAAATAGATCCATCCGCCCTGGGTGATTTCGCTTGGGCCCACCCAGAGCATGGATTGAGGGCTGCTAGAGAGCCTTCCTCGCTGGTTTGAGAGGGGTCTTCCGAAATTTGAGGGTCTTTTGTCCACCCTTAGGGGGCTGGATCAATTGGTGGTAGCCGCCCCGCTCTTGGCCGGGTGCAACCTCCTGCTCTGACCAAACCAGTCCCATGCGTCTTTCCGTCCTTGACCGCCCATTCTTCGCCACCGGCGCCGCCGCTTTCATCACCCTAGCCACCCTGGGTGCCCCAGCCCAGGCTCAATCCTGGTGGACCCACGATCCCATGCCGACACCCCGTCACCGTTTGGCGGCGTCACCGGCAAAGTACAACACCAGCAACTACGCCATCTTCGCTTTCGGTGGAACCAATGGCGGCGCGACCACCTACGACTCGGTCGAGATGTTCAACCCGATGACCGACACATGGACAGTGCGGGGTCCGATGCCGGCCACCCGTTCAGGAATGGCATCAGCCACCGCGGATGGTAGTGGTGGCGAACGGGTATACCTCTTCGGTGGTTCCAATGTCACCAGTGGCACCACCACTGTTTGGGAGTACAACGCCGTCACAGACACTTGGGACACCGGCTTGCCGGCATTGCCCGTAGAGCTCACCTACCTCTCTGCAACAACCGGCATCGACGGCAAGATCTACATCTTTGGTGGCTACGACGACACGGCTCCGTACTACTCCAACAAGGTCTTCTGCTTTGATCCCATGACAGAAGTCTGGAGTGGGTCCATCCCGGTGATGCCTCGGCGCCGTGCGAAGCACGCGTCTGTAGCCGGCTGCGATGGCCTTATTTATGTCATGGGTGGCGGCGACGCCAACGGCGGTCATCTCGAAATGGACGTCTACGACCCGATCACCAATACGTGGCTTGCTCTCAACCCGATTACGAGCACCGCTTGGGCCAACATCACCACAGTGCGTGACATGGGCGTGAGTGCGGCCACGGGTCGTGATGGCCTGCTCTACATGGTTGGTGGTGAGGGCTACCCGATCGAGACCGGAGTCATGGACTCCTACAACACCGTACTCAACACATGGACCGCAGAGTCTAGCGAGCCCACAGCCCGCAATAGTCAAGCGCTCGTTGCCGTCAGCAACGCGGTCTACGCCGTCGGTGGTTGGAAGAAGTACGGGGGTGTGCAGACCAGCACTGAATCCTTCGGGGGTCTTCCCAGCCAGCCCTCATGTAGCGGCATCGTCCACGTCAATGCTCCCGGCTACATCTATTGCCAGGCAGCGCCCAACAGCATCAGTCAAGGAGGTGCAGTCATATCCGGTGAAGGCACAACCAGCGTCACCATCGCCGAACTGGCTTTGACCGCGACGGGCGTGCCCCCGACTCCCGGAATCTTCTTCTACGGGCCGAACGAGATCGAGACACCTTTCGGAGACGGTTTCCGCTGCGTGGGCGGCGCAGTTCAGCGCTTGGCCGTGTCAGTCGGGCAAGGCGGGCTGTTGCGCACGACACTGAACTTTGACGGCGAGGGCGGAGTCCCGAGCGACTTCCAGCCAGGTGCAGTGTTCTCCTTCCAGGCTTGGTACCGCGATACCCAAGCCGGGCAGAGTGGCTTCAACCTCTCGAACGGATACACGATCCACTTCATGCCCTAGAGCCGCGGCTGGACCGGATGAGAAACCACACGCCTGCGGTCTAGGTTGACCGCCGAGTTGGCCGCGAGAATCCCTGGAAGTGACGCTGAATGCGTCCTCCAGGGATCTTTCAATTCTTGGGTCGAGGGCCAATCCCGAGGATCACTGGCAAGTGCTAGGATGGAGGTGTCGCCCGCTGGACCGCTTCGCAATTGAGCGAGGCGGCAGACAACTTCAACTCAGAGGACTCCGGATGAAAATAACACTCGCATGCTTCATCATTCCGCTCTTCGCAGTCTCTGCAACTGCACAGACCACGCTCTACGGCGACACACCGGGGGGGCACATGGGAGAGCGCTTTGACGTGCTTGGAGACGTCAATGGAGATGGGGTGGACGACATTGTCGTCGGATACCCCCTGGACAGTTCGCAGGGCATTGACGCCGGGCGAGTCTTGGTGCTGTCGGGTATCGATGGAAGTGCCCTCCGTAATCACTACGGTCATGCACTCGGCGATCAATTTGGAAGCCAGGTCGCCGCGGCGGGGTTTGTGGATAGCGACTCCGTTCCCGACTATATGGTGGCGGCCGTTGGCTATGGAACGGCGAAGGGAGCGGCTTATGTCTTCTCCGGAGCAACGGGCGCCCAGTTGCATTTCATGCGCGGGTTCAATGCTGATGACCGGTTGGGGACATCCATTTCCCGGGCGGGTGACGTCAATGGTGACGGCCACGAGGACATGCTCGTCGGTGCGCCGGGGTTTGGTAGCCCGAACTCCGTTGATTGGGGCGAGGGGGCTGTCTATGTGGTCTCGGGCGCGGACGGCACGCCGCTCCACAGCATCATTGGGAGCCTGCTCGGTGAGAGGGGTTTCGGCATGTACGTGAGCCCACTGGGAGATGTCAATGGGGATGGACTTGCGGACTTTGTGGCCAGCGCGCCGCGCCTCAACAATCCGGGCTGGAGCGGAAGCTACGTGCATGTGCTCTCCGGTGCGGACGGGTCCGTGATTCATCAACGCACCGGTGGCGGCGACGGCCACGGTAGTGCCAACCACGTAGGAATTGGAGTTTCGGCCACGGGGGACCTCGACGGTGACGGCGTTTCCGATTGGATGTTTGGAGAGATCGTCTGGTGGTGGCCCGATGACTTCCACGAGGGCCACGCGATCCACTTTGTCTCGGGTGCCACAGGCGCCGTTTTGCCGGGACACTACATCTACTACTACCAATTCCCGGCCAGTCATCCCGTGGACCCCACGAACGTGGGGGATGTCAATGGTGATGGTATCCCCGATATGGCGTACATGACCCCGGAAGACGATCTGGTGCATGTGGTCTCCGGTGCCTCCGGGAACGAACTTCAGGTCTATGGGCCGGCGGTCACCGGTGAGCGCTTCGGCACGAAAATCCGCGGTGTGACCGATGTTACTGGCGACGGGATCCGCGACATTGCAATCGGTGTGCCCGACTTGGACATGGGAGCGGGTATGGACTCGGGTGGGATTCGCTTCGTCTCAGTGGACCCCTGCAATGGCCCCATGAATTACTGCGATGCGGTCGCCAATTCATCGGGAAACACAGCGGCCATTTCGTCAACGGGCAGCAACAGTGTCGCGTCCAATGACTTCGTGTTGGAAGCGGTCGGTTGCCCCGCCGGCAAGCCGGGCCTCTTCTTCTATGGTCCCACCCAAGTCTCGACGCCTTACGCGGACGGAGTTCTTTGCGTGGGGAGCGGGACGACCGGTTACTTCCGGGTCCAGCCCACCGTCGTCACGAGCGCAGGAGGTACAGCCAGTCGCGCCATTGACAACACAGTTGGAATCTATGGCTCTGGTCCCGGTCAGCTTGCCGCTGGAACTACCTGGAACTTCCAGTTCTGGTTCCGGGATCCCCAGGGTGGTCCGTCCGGGTTCACTTTCAGCGATGGCCTCGAGGTCACTTTCTGCCCCTGACCATTGGAGTCTACTCAGGACAGGGTAGGCCGTGAATCGAGGCGCGCAGAGTCCCCCAAGTTTTCTGGAGAAAGTCGGTGGCGCCCAGGCACGGTTCTCGTTTTAGGGGGTAGCGGGGATTCGTCCTCGCGCCATCTGTGAGAACTGGTCCTGGGGGGGCCAGAGCTCGGGGGCCCGTTGCCGTCAGGCCACGGGCCCTTTCTTGGTGCTTTAGGGGGGGGGTGCCCTGGACTTGGCGCGAGCTTGCGGGAGCCATGGGAACATTTATAAGCAAGCACAGCCTACAGAGTGCCCAGATCACCACGGACGCACCCTTGGAGCAGGGATTGTCCCGTTACCTGACCACGGGCGAGATCCTGCGCGGGGCTCTGAGTAGGCAGGGTTGGATGGACGCGTGGAGTGTTCGAGACTCCGGCAGATTGGTAGCCTGAGCGCACCTCTGCCCTCCATTTACCCAAGTTGGCGCAGCGCGCCAGATTGATCGTAATTGGAGTTGGGATCTGCGCTCTCAGGAGGTGAATGCGAGTGGGTTCTCCGCTCGTTCCAGTCCTCAAGAGCACCCCGTCATGCTTCAACCGAGCAAATTTTTGTTGTCTCTCGCCTTTCTGGCACCCGTCTCCCTGGGTCAAAGCGGCTCCGCTTACTGTTTCGGAGATGGTTCTGGGGCAGCTTGCCCGTGTTCAAGTGGAAACCCTGGGGAGGGCTGTGCGAACTCCAGTGGCGCTGGAGCTACCTTGACTGGGTCCGGAAACGCCCACGTTCTGGGCGACACCTTCCTGTTGAATGTCGCCGGGGTGCCTGGAGCCAAGCCGGGCTTGATCCTGCGGGGGAACAACCAAGTCGCCATCCCGGCGGGCGAGGGCATCCTGTGCGCCTCAGGTGGTAGCCAACGGTCCCACGTCCAAGTGACCTCTGCGGGAGCGACTTCCTTCACCGATTTCAACGGCAACCCTTTCGGGGCAAGTGCCAACTCCGGCGGTGTCCCCACGAACTATCAATTTTGGTATCGGGACCCAAGCAACACTTGTGCGGGTAGCGGATTCAACTTCTCGAATGCGTGGAGTGTTACCTGGACGCTGGCCGGGCCCCCTGCGGACATCACAGTGTTCGTGGTGATGGATGGTGCGGCACAGGGGGGCGCGAGCGTCACTCTCCAAGGGACAGACGCAACCTCCCAGCCCGGTCTTACACAGCAAACGATGCCCAATGGAGAGACCACCTTCTTGGGTGTTTCTGGCCCTTACACCGTCACTGCTCAGTCGGACCTCTCACACGCTGGCGTGACGACTCGACTTGCAACCAGCTTGATCGATATTAGCCCAGCCCTAACAGGTAATCCTGCCGTGGGTGTGATTGGCATTCCCATCCTTCCGGACTTCGATGGGGCGCCGCTTGTTGTAGACGCCTTCTTGAGTGGCCGTGTACTCAACATGCCGGCTCTCTCCGGAGCAGAGACGATCGGTGTTGTTGCTCGCAGTCGAACGGGAGAGTACGAGTGGTGGTCTGGGGTGAATCCCACGACAGGCAATTACACCATGCCGATTCCTTCGGGCGTTCTGATCGATTGTCACGTGGTGCACCGAGAGGGAAACTTGTGGCCGAGCTCGCCCGTCATTGCCAGCTTGATTGTGCCCGGAGTTGGCCAAACCGGACCGGGGACAACCCTTAGCAAGGACTTTGACTTTGCGAGTTCAAACGTCATTCCGTGGAACATCCAGGTTCCCTTTACGGCGCTCTACGTCGATCCGAATTACAGCAATTTTGGACTGCAATTGGTCCTTGAAGATGTGAACAGCGGGATTGAATTCGACTTCAGCTTCCACGATGGCCTAGCCACTGTGAGCTCAATCAACTTGCCGAACATTTCGGACCCCAGCTTTGCGGGCTACAGGGTGTCGCTTGGCGCAGACGTTGAGACTCCCTTTGATGAAGGTCAAGAGCACTATCAAGTGCTGACGGCCACGCCCATCGCCATCGTCTTTGACTTCTTCTTGCCACCCACAATCCTGTCGCCTGTAGATGGTGTCACACTAAGCATGCAGCAGTTCTACGGACTGAGTGTTCAGGTGTTGGAGACGTCGACCTGGGGCTTTGGAGACAATGGCGTCAACATCTTCGAGCTGTTTAGTGATGGCCTTGGTCTCCCTCCTGCTGGAATTGACGAAACCGTTTGGCAAGTACTTACGCCTCCGGGGATGACGAGCTTTGATCTGCCGGTCTATGGCCAGCCGATGTTTGCGCCAACGCAACTCGTGGGTTGTGAGTTTGTCCAGTGGCGGGAATTGGGATATGCCTTCGACTACGACACCTTCTTTGGCCCGGGCGTGGCGTCGAACCTGAACAACTTGGAAGCAAACACTGTCGAGGGATGCGAAAGCGGAGTTGGCGGGACGCAGTTCTACCTCGTTCCCTGAGTGCATTCGGGGCCGAGCCGTGCCCAGTCGCGGCTTTGGTGACTCGCTGGTCCAGAGTTGGGTTGCAGCCTGGCCAAAGGACATCCGGAGATCCTGTGAACAAGAAAAACCCCCGCCCAGCTCGAGAGCTGGGCGGGGGTCTCCTCTTGGTTGGGGGATAGCTTGCAGCGATCCCCCCCAGTACTCATCACGGGGTGAAGATCACCGAGTAGGCATTGCTGGTGTTGAATCCATTACCGCAGGGACCGCTCGGGTCGCGGAACCAGCATTGGAAGTCCATGCTGGTGAAAGGCAGCAGTCCGAAGGCGCCGGCAAGTCCGGGGCCCGCACTCAACGTTCCAGTGGCCGAGGTGAAGGTGGGCGTGGTGAAGCGCACGATGCCGCCGCCGACACAGCGCAGTCCATCTCCGAAGGGGAAGGGACCCACGGGCAAGGGACCGCCGAAGAAGATCCCCGGGACGCTTGCGGGCATTCCGCTGGCGAGCAGGACCAAGTCATCGTTGGCGACCGAGCTGGTGCCGGCCACCGTCAAGAACGCTCCGCTACCGGTTGAGTTCTTGCAACCAGCCGAGGGGTCTGGGTTGGCGCAGGGCGCCACGGCGCTGGTGCAGAAGCAGGTGGCCGAGCCAACGACTTCGCAATCGTCCGGGATGCCGTTGGTGTTGACGTCTGTTGACGTGCCGGAGAAGATGTCGATCGAGTCGTCCACGCCATTGCCGTTGCAGTCCGTGATCGGGGGAGTGGAGCGAACGGTGTCGAGGGCGTTGAGATCGTCATGCACAGTTCCGGCAGCACGCGCCATCAAGCCAATGTTCTCGGCGGCGCAGAAGATGCCGGGGAAGGGAGAGACACCACCAAACGCGGTGGGCAAGGGAGTCGTGAGGATGTCACCTTCGGAGATCGGGATGCCGAAGATCGAGTCCGGCATGCCAACCACCGGAGAGCCACGACGAACGGAGAAGAGCACCATGTCGGTCGCGCCACCCGTCCAGTCGTAAGGGGTCTTGGAGGCATCGAAAATGCCGTTGCCGTTGTCCCAGAGCGCGAGAGCGTCCAAGTCATCCTCTTGCATGTTGATCAGGTTCAAGCCGAGGGCCGGGCCCGGTGCCCAAAGGGTGGGCGGACCACCGGGTGCCACGCTCTTGAGGATGTCACCACCGGTGAATCCGTGAGCCATGGCCGAGCCGGTGTTCGGGATGCCGATCATGGGATCGATGAACGCTGCATCGAGTGAGAAGTAAACTCCAGTGGCGGGGAATCCGCCCGGGAAGCCCGAGCTTTGATCGATGTCTACGGCGTCCAAGTTGTCACCGGTGTTGGGGAAGCCAGGGAAGTTAGGTTCGAGCAGACCCGTTCCCGGGTAGACCGCGCCACTGCCACTGACCAAGCCGTCACCGTCGATGATTCCCATGTGCCCGACGGGGGCAGCGAAGGGCGGCAAGGGGCCGGGGGGCAAGGGAGCACCCTGGCGCCAGACGTCGGCGGAGCTATCACCGACGGGGGCTTCCGTCGAGAGACTCGAGAAGAGGATCGGCGCCACCCCTCCGAAGGCGTATTCGTCTGTTGAGAAGACGTATTCCTCGAACATCGTGGTGTTCGGGCCGAGCGGAGTGTCAACGCCGTAGGACATGGCGTCCACTTCGAGTTTGCAGGGCGTTCCGCCCGGGTGACCCAAGCACCCACTGTAGAAAGCAAGTCCAAGACCCGTCGGTCCAGCGCTGATACCGACGCAAGGTGCGGGAAGAGGTCCAAAGGCGGGCGTGCCACCTGCCGGCACAAGCAGGTCGCCTTCCGTCATGGGGACTCCCGTGCAGGTCGCAGGCATGCCCACGGTCGGGCTATGCCAGTCGATAGAGAACGAAACTTGGGCCGAGGCTGTAGCGGCCAGGGAGGAGCTGCCGAGCAGAATGAAGGCCAGGCGGCCGAGTTGACGGGGAGTGGATTGGATTTGCATTGGAACTGAGTGGGTCCAGGGTCTCTTGTGGTTCCCGCGAACTTGTGCACGGGCGACACCACCAAGGGAGGCGGGAGCTGGGGCCTGGACAACAATCTCGAGAACTGGACAAAGAAAATTAGAGGAGCCCCCGCGACGC
>JBLIMI010000017.1:0-14880 GCA_047638655.1 Minisyncoccia bacterium
GTCGGACAAACTCGTTCGTGGACAGAAACGTGTAGATGCTTCCATCTGCACCGATGCCATGTTCGTGACCGGTCGTCCAGCGAACAGGGCGCGACCACAACAGGTTGAACTGAGTACCGGTGTCCTGGTACGCGTACAGGAAATCAACCGACGCGTTGTTCTGTGTCCGGGAGAAATAGACGGTGTTTCCGTCAGGAGAGAGGAAGGGCGCATTCTGATCCGTAAAGCCCGCCATCACTGGCCCGGAGTAGAGCGTCGCACCGGTCGCCAAATCGATCTTGGTGATCTTGTTGCCACCCACCGCAGGCTCGTCGATGTAAAGCGACGTGGCATTCGCAGCCGCTCCACAGTTGCCACTCACTGGGCAAGAGCGCAGGACACTCCACACAGTCGCACCTGTATTCTTATCGAGCCGGCTAAGAGAAAGTCGATCGCCAACGACGATATCTCCGTTGTCCGCAAACACGACCCCATCGTGAGCCCAAGCTTCCGTGGCCACGGTACTGGTCCAGATCAAGGCCCCGGTCGCTGCGGAGTAGGCCTTCATGGGTTGCGGCTTCAAGTTTGAGCTGCGCGAAGCGTACACCTGTCCGTCACGTACACCTCCAATCCACGCGATCCATTCGGTCGTCGTATCGCCACCGAAGGACATGCTAGTTCGCCAGAGCTCCGCACCCGTGTACACATCGTAAGCGAGCAGCGCGTCGTTGGCGCTACCGCCGGCGGCGGGAAAGCCCGCTTCACGCACGGTGAAGGCTCGGCCGTTTTCCGCGAAGGGATGCCAGGAGATGAGCGAAAAGTCCGTGGTGTTGCTCCACAACAATTGCGCAGAGCTTGGTCCCGCGAGGGCGCTACGTCCGTTGCGCGCCGGGCCACCGCCGTAGTTCGGCCAATCTTGCGCAACAGCCAAAGGCGACGCGAGAACTAGAGAAAGGGCGGCGAGAGTCCAAGAGCTGCGAATCATGATGCGTAAGGATTGTCAGGAAGCCAATTGAAGGCCCCATCCTACCCGTGCGCACGAATCCGCGATACGCGCCCTTGCGCGCTAGTTGAAATCGTAGATGTACGAAAGCCGCACTTTGTTCAGGATCGCGTAACTGAGGTTTCCCAGCAGCTTCAAGTCCGGATCCTCTTGATCCTTGAACCCGCGAACCTGGGGCTTGCGTAGCACAAAGAAACGGCGCGAGAGGTGGTCGTCGGCCTCGTAGGCGCCGGGGCGGACGTAACCCCCAATCTCGATGTTGAGCTGGCCTGTGTAGAACACGCGGATTCTATTCAGGTCCACCTCGGGCGCCATGGCCCGCATGTGCTCATCCCCTGCTTCATCCAGGAATTCATGAGCCAGCAAGATCTCATCCACGTTGACGTGCAAGAGCGGCGTTTGGATGCGCTCGCAACTCTTCAGGTCCACCAAGGTCGCATCGCGCACTTTTAGAAAGTACTTGCGATGCTCATCAAGGATCTGGCTAAGCCGGGTGTACTTGTTTTCGACGTTCCCTTTGATGAGGAAGGAGTCGGTCAGTAGCAGGTCCGAGACGATCGTCAACATTCTGGTGAGTGGGGGTTCTTGGCGGAGGCCTCGAGCAGCCCCTCGCGGAGCACACTCGACAGATAGAAGGATCCAAAGACAAGGACCCATCCGCCACCCTCTTCGGCATCGGCGACCGCCTCTCCCAAGGCCTCTCTGGCGTCTTTCCATGCCTCTGGGTCGTGGCCGGCGTCAAATGCTGCCTGCGCGAGGTCCTGCTCCCCCAACAAACGGCCCTCTGGAGCCGTGGTGCAGAGCAATCGGTCCACGTGCCCAAGGAACGCTTCCAGCACCGCCGGGGCGTCTTTTTCGGCCCCCAGAGCCAGAATCAGCTTGGGTTTGCGCCCAAGCTCCGGGGCCCGTTCCAGCTCTTCCAGAACAAGCTTAGCGCTTTCTGCCACGTGCCCGCTATCGAGGACCACGGGCACGCCCCTGATCGAGAATCTTTCCATGCGAGCGGGCAACCGCGCCCGTTCCATGGCTTCGCGATCCAAGAAGGAGCGCCAGAGGGCCTCTCCATCGGCACTCGTAAAGCCGGAGCGTCCCAGCTCATTGAGAGCCGCCTCCGCCAGCGCCAAGTTCCGCTCCCAGAGAGATCCACGCTGAGGCACGCTGACGAGCCGCGCTTGGGCTCGTTCGGCCAGCTCCACGAATTGGCCAAAGGGCTCCTCGTCGTCGGGTTGAATACCTGTTAAGAGAACCCCATCTTCCGCTACGACCGACCCTTTCTCGAAAGCAATTTGGCCCCGATCGCTTCCCAGAGTGGCTGTGTGCTCCAACTCCACGTTGGTGACCACGCTGAGGACCGCATCAAGCGCGCGAGTGGAGTCCAAACGGCCCCCTATGCCGGCTTCAATGACGCCCCAATCGACCTCCTTCTTCCTAAAAAGTAGGAATGCCGCCGTAGTCATCAGATCGAACCAGGTGGCCTCCCCACCTGGCGCGCCCTCGGACCCCAGGGCGGCCCTCGCCGCAAGTGCCTCCTCGAGCGCACCGGCCAGTTCTCCACGCTGCACCTCCTGACCATCAATTCGAACCCGTTCAGTAACCCTTTGGACGTGAGGTGATGCGTAAATGCCTACCGAGAGCCCAGCTCTCTCGAGCCCCGCCCCCAGCAAGGCGCAAACAGATCCCTTGCCCTTGGTCCCTGCCACCAAGACCCCCCGCCAGCTTCGCTCCGGGTTTTCGAGGCGTTGCAGCAGATCCTTGATGGGCTCCAGATTGCGGTCCATGCCTCCAGACCGGTCCCGACGCTCCCAGTTGACGAGCGAGTCCATCTGTTCCATTACCAGATCCAAGCCATCCTTACCCATGGGCTCAAGACTACTCCCGTGCCCCTGAAAACTCCCCCCAGGATCTACCTTATTTGGGGGCCCCAATCAGCCGATACCTGTTGATGACAGCGGTCCCCAGGTGAGTTTTCTCCGTTCGGGTTCAGCTTAGGATCGGCTGTCCTATATCCCCATGCACGAGTTCCAGCACAGAATCAAGGTCTTCGTCTACCGTCTCCACCAGGGCCAACCGCACTACCTGCTGCTGCGCAAGTCCGAGGGTCACAATCCGATCTGGGGAGCCCTCGACGGCCCCATCGGCTTTGGCGAGCAAATCGAGACCGCCGTCACCCGCGAAGTCTGCAACGACGTGGGGCTACTCGGTTCTCGTGGGCCGATCGATCTGCAAATGCCCAAGCGCTGGGTGTTGGGCGACGAAGAGATTGTGGAATGGCCCTACGGCTTCCAGACCTCGAGCGATCCCTCAGGACTCATACTCGACTCCAGGTGGTCCGAGTATCGCTGGGCCGCCTACAGCGAAGCCTTCGGAACTCTGCAGCTTGAGCTCGACCGTGCGGCCGTCACGCGCCTGCACACGCTCATCGGCGCAGCCTAGACGAACGGCGTCGGCTTAAAATTGCCACCGAGGACGGTCTCGGAATCGCCACCCATCCACTGGATGGCAGAGGCGTAGATCGAACGGAAGTCGAGGTTGTGGCGAAGGTCTCCTTCGTCGAGAGACTTGAGCGAAGGGTACTCGCCGTATAGCCCGCCACGCACCGGTTCTCCGATTGCGAAAGCAACGCCCGCCTTGCCATGGTCGGTTCCACCCGAGCCATTCTCTCGTACGCGCCGACCGAATTCAGAAGTCACGAGCACCAAGGTGTTCTTCCCGGCGTGAGTGCTGCGAATGTCTTTCATGAAGGCATCGAGAGAGCTGTCGAAAATGCCGAGAGCGTTGCCGTGGTCGTAGGGCTGGCTCGCATGAGTATCGAATCCACCAAAACGAACCGAGAGGATTCGACTCCCCAAGCCCGAGCCGATCAGAGCGCCCGCTGTTCGCATCGCCTGCGCCGAATCGTTCTTGGGGTATTCGACATCGGTCTCGTAGTTACGAATGGCAGCTAGGATTCGACTGGACGAACTCTTAGCGTCCGCCATGACCCCTCTCAATCGTTCGAGGGTCGTGCGTTTCTTGTTGGTCGAGTCTTTTTCGCGCAGAGCAGCGTCCGCGCTCTTGTCGCCCAACCAGCGGTAGGTATCCGGGGTGTTGAAGACGACAGGGGCATGAACCGACGAGTGCAAGGAATAGGGAATCTCCTTCCCAATGTGCACGGACAATTCTGGCAAGGTCGACTCCGCATAGGCCTGGTCGCACAAACGTCCAAGCCATCCATCGCTACCCGCGCGGCCTCGCAGGTCCGCTGTGTGCCAGATCTCTCTTGACTTGAAGTGCGAACGATTGGGTTGCGGGTGACCCACCCCTTGCAAGATCGCCACGTCGCCCTTGCCGTAACGTCTGGCCATCCCGGCTAACTTGGGGTGCAATCCCCGGTAGTCATCGATCTTGTGCAGTTCGCTCGATTCAATTCGAACGCGCTTGCGTGCTCGGTAGTACTCATCGTCGCCAAAGGGCACGACTGTGTTCAATCCATCGTTCCCGCCCTTCAGTTCGATTATGACCAAAGTTCGGTGCTCGGTCTCTTCACCAGCCCCGAGACCAAGGAGCGTGTTCGGGAGTAGGGACAGGCATTGTGTGCCGCCCAAGGCAGCGAAACTGTTGGAGAGAAATGCTCGACGGTTCATGGCTAGTTGAGTTGAGCTTCGGGGAGGCTGAGGATGAGGTGGGCCAATCGCCGCAGCACGGGTTCTGAGCGTTCCGGGTTGTCGAAGAATGTCTCCACACTCAAGCCATCAGCAGCACACTCATCCTTGAAGTACTCAAGCATTCTAGCTGTGGTGTCTGCGGGGGGCTGGATGGCCAACAATTCCTCTAGCATTTCGCTCACCAGGCCTTCTTCGGTAGCGGTCTTCTTCATGCGTTGCATGCGGTAGGTCAGGTTCACGTCAGGGCGATAGCCCTTACCGAGATTGCGCAAGAGGACGGAGATCTCCTTGGGCATGTCATCACGCTCATCCATTTCCGAATCGACTTCGCCCATCATCGCGCCGCCCATGGATTCGTCCTCCATGCCCCCCCCCATTTCGCCCATGGATTCGTCATCGGGAGCCTCACGCTCCGTTGCTTCGGAATCGGAATCGGAAACCCTACCGCGATTGGCCAAAGGATCCTTCTCCTTGCGCAGGGGCATAAACGTCTCTGAGAAATCGATCGTGTCGAGCACGATGCCCATGGTGTTGCCGCGCGCGAGCAGAGAGCCGGTGTTGATCCAGGCATCGCCTCCGTCCCAGCCTTTGACGCTGGGAGGGCTAAACAGGCGCTGACCTAGTTCAGTAGCAGCCACGAAAATGAACTCCGAATCAATCTCGATCGAAAGTCTACGGGTGGCTCCCACCAGGTAGTCCACCGGCCCGCTGACACGGGCAGCGATCACGTCTTCTCGGTAGAACCTCGGGTCAAGTAGCAACTTGCGCAGGAACGGCTTCAAGTCGTAGTTGTCGCGCTTAAGAGTCGCGGCGTACTCTTGCAGCCGCATGGCATCCGGCTCGACACCTTCAAAGTAAAGCAGGATGCGGCCGGCGATGTAGCGCGAACAAGCCGTCTGCCGCAGCAAGACCTTGACCACTTCGGGAGCCCGGAAGCGCCCGGTCTCTCCAAAGACAGTCTTAGACCCTTTGTCGTGATCCTTACCAATGAATCGGTAGTTCCCAATCTTGTCGCGGGACTCGCCAGTCAATGAGCGAGCGACTTCCTTGATGTCTGCCTCGGTGTAGTTTCCCTCACCAAGACTAAATAGCTCGAGCAGTTCCCGGGCCAGGTTCTCGTTGGGCTTGCCCTTCTTGTTCTTTTCGTTGTCGAGGTACAGCAACATCGCTGGGTCCCGAACAATTCCTTGCAACAGATCACCGTAGTTTTCGATGGCGTTGTCGCGGATCAAACAATGCTGCTCGATCATGTCATACGAGCGTTTGACGGTCAGGTATGAGGTCGCAAACAAACCGTGCCAAAAAAGCGCCATGCGATCTCGCAAGGGATCATCATGGGCAACCATGCGCCCGATCCACCAGTTCGTGTACGCCGTCAATTGCTCGCGATCATCCCGACTCTTGATGGCACGCAACCGTCGCTTCTCCGTCCGAGGTACCTCTTTCGACACCTTCAGGTCCGCGAGAGTTCCCTGGGAATAGAAAGGCGGTTCCGAGTGCTTGCCGCCGGTCAAGAGATCCTCGACCACCTGTTCGGGGGTGCGCTTGAGCGCACGGCTGATTTCGCCGCCACGGACACCAAACCCAGCACGGTTGTAGAGATGCTCGACGGTGCGCCGGTTCCAGGGGATGGAAGACTCCTCGGATACGGGCATAGAGGCAGGCTCAGCATGAAGCTCCCCGTTGGGAGCGGCTGAAGTGGGGCCCATGGCGGCGAACACGCTGGACAGACTGAGCAATAGGGTGGCGATGAGTTTCATGCAGGATCACGAATACAGCAGGCCCCGAGGGCGGGGCGTTCGTTAGCGGAACGACTCGAACCTCCACCAGTGAAACAGGTTTCGGGCATTCCAGCCGGCTCAATCCATTTCAGTGCTGGGGTCTGGACCCTATCGGCCGTCCGGGCGTACTCTGGTCGCCGGAAACTCGGCCCCTGCCCCACTTTCTTGCAACGAATCATGAGAAACATCCTGACCAAGCTCTCCACCCTCCTGCTGGCCCTTGCCGCAGGCTGCGCCACCGGCCAACTTCCCTCTGGGACGGCCATTGGCGAGACCCTCGAGGCTCGTGAAACCAATCGCTTCGCTGTGGTGGATGCTTCCCCGACTGAATTCTTCAACCGCACCCTATTGGTCGAGGCCAAGGTCATTCAAGTCTGCAAGAAAGCCGGCTGTTGGATGCAAATCGAAGACGGCGGCCAAACCGCCATGGTGCGTTGGGAGTCGGGTTGCGGTGGCAAATTCAAGTTCCCCCAAGACGCCCTCGGCAAGAACATTTTGATCCAAGGTTCGTTCTATCCCAAAGAACTCAGCCAGGAAGACCGCGAGCACATCCGCGAAGAAGCCGGGGGCGACATGCAGATCCGTGAGGATCCATACGAGTTCAACGCCTCCGCGGTCATGATTCTCGAGTCCAAGTAGGATGAGTAAGTCCGGCTCGCCGGCGCACACCGCGCCACGCAATCTGCGTCAATTCCTCGACAGCCTGAGGGCCGCTGGCGAGCTCGTGACCATTGATGCGCCGGTCTCCGCGAACCTCGAAGTCGCCGAAATTCACCGACGGGTGATTGCGGCCGGTGGTCCCGCCTTGCTCTTTACGAATGTCAAGGGGGCCGACTTTCCGCTCGTTACGAATCTCTACGGAACGAAGCGGCGGGTCGACCTAGCGTTCGGCTCGCGCCCGGGCGAGGTCATTGCAGAAGTGGCGAAGCTTCCCGAGGAGTTCATGCCGCCCTCCTTGAGCGGTGCATGGAAGCGGCGCGGACTCTTTGCTTCTCTTGCCAAGGTGGGCATGCGCCAGGGGTCTCGTGGCGACATCCTGGACTGCGTACAACTTCAACCTAAGTTGACGCGCCTCCCCGCACTTAAGACCTGGGAGCGCGATGGCGGACCCTTCATCACATTGCCCTTGGTCTACACCGAGCACCCCACAACCGGCGGTCACAACTTGGGCATGTACCGCGCGCAAATCTATGACGACCAAGCCTGTGGTGCTCACATCCAGATTCACAGGGGTGCGGGTTTCCATCTCGCAGAGGCAGAAGCTCGTGGACAGAACTTACCGGTCAACTTGACGCTTGGGGGGCCGCCGGCATTGACGCTCTCTGCCATCGCACCCCTCCCGGAAAACGTTCCCGAGTTGTTGTTGACGAGTTTGATGATCGGCGGCCGCTTGCCCATGAGCAAGAACCCAATGGGGCCGTTGCCCCTGGTCAGCGAAGCGGAATTCACACTCGTCGGCGAGATACCGGCCAACGAGCGCAAGCCCGAGGGGCCCTTTGGCGATCACTATGGCTATTACTCCGAGGTTCACGACTTCCCTTGGATCAACACCAAGGCGCTCTTCCACCGCAAGGGGGCCATCTTTCCCGCAACGGTGGTGGGCAAGCCCAGACAAGAAGATTTCTTCATCGGTGACTACCTGCAAAAACTGCTGTCGCCGCTATTCCCCTTGGTCATGCCCGCCGTGCGGGATCTCTGGAGTTACGGCGAAACGGGATACCACTCCCTCTCGGCCGCGGTGGTCCACGAGCGTTACAAGCGCGAATCGATGGTCAGCGCCTTCCGCATCCTCGGTGAAGGCCAACTCTCTCTGACGAAGTTCTTGTTGCTCATCGACGAACCCCTGGACCTGCAGGACTTTCGCGCCGTGTTGCAACATGTCCTCGAGAGAACAGAGTTTGAAACGGACCTCTTCATCTTCGCGAACCTTTCGATGGACACACTGGATTACGCTGGCCCACGAATTAACGAAGGCAGCAAGGGCGTCCTGATGGGGATTGGGGAGCCCAAGCGCAAGTTGCCCGTGGAGTTTCACGGTTCCCCCCAGGGGGTCAGCGATGTCCGCGTTTTCTGCCCAGGTTGCCTGGTCATTCAAACGGAAAAACATGGGCAGGATCCAGAGGCTGGCAAGCGCATTGCAAGCGACCCGGCCTTCGCTGACTGGCCACTCTTGGTGTTGTCGGACGATGCCGAGCGCGCAACACGCTCCTCCACCAACTTCCTCTGGAGTACCTTCACGCGATTTGACCCGGCAGCCGACATTCACGCCAAGAACGCAAGCCTGGTGCACAACCAGGCCAGCCTGCAGGCGCCAATCTTGATTGACGCACGCATGAAGCAACCCTATCCGGAAGAGCTCTTTTGCGATTCTGAAACCGACGCCACGGTCACGAAGCGTTGGAAGGAGTACTTCCCCGGGCAAGCGGTGGAGATGGGCGACGCCAGCCGTGGCCACCTGGATTGATTGGTCACGAATTTGGTACCGCGGCGTAGGCTAGCCCGACGACAAACCCTGTTTCGCCCCATGCAAGCAAAGAAACTCTTCGCCGCTCTACTCGCTCTGGCTCTGGGCGCATCGCTCCCCGCTCAGGAACGCAGCTTTGATCACAGCCACGAACAATGGACGGAGGTATTGGGAGCCCACCTCTCCAAGGATCGATTCGATTACGGCGCTCTGCTAGCCAAGCGCGAGGGATTCAACCGATACATCAAGGCGCTTGAGAGTGTCGAGGCGCAAGAATTCAAGACTTGGGACGCACCTCAGCGTCACGCGTATTGGATCAACGCATACAACGCCTTCACCGTCCAACTCATCGCGGACCATTACGGGCCAAAAGAGCAGCGTCTCAAGAGCATTCTCGACATCGGAACGGCGGCCGAGGGGACCTGGGACCAACGTTTCATCGCCCTCGAGCATCTCCACCCGCTGGAAGGCCAGCATCGGTTGAGCCTGAACGACATCGAGCACAAGATCTTGCGCCCTGGCCTCAAAGATCCTCGTGTTCACGCGGCAGTGAATTGCGCCTCGGTAGGCTGCCCCCCATTGGCGAAGGAAGCCTTCACGTTCAAGAACTTAGACGCAGCCCTCGAGCGACAGGTCAAGCAGTGGTTGCGTGACCCCCTGCGCAACAAAATTCACCGGGAACAAAAGACTCTCCGGCTCTCGAAGATCTTCGAGTGGTATGCAGAGGACTTCCCACAGGAGAAGCAGGCCTTTGGGGATTGGCTGGCCAAGTTTGCTGTGCCCGAGTTCAGCGAATGGCTTGCCACTGGCGACTTTCAGGTGCTGTTCCTGGAGTACGACTGGACCTTGAACGACGTGTTGCGCTAGGAGCCTGTGCTGACGCTCCTAGCCGGGAGGAATCAGCGCGGCACCCGGAACAAAGGGCGCTGGTCCGGCTCCCTCGACCACGCGGTAGAAGCCCGCCGCGAGTTCGCCAATCTCTTGTCGCTCCCCACTTGGCCAAAGCAAAGTGATTGCGCCACTTGCCGCGGCAGCGCCGATCCCGACGTGAATACGAGAGTCACACTGGGAGAGATAGCTGGATGCACCGCGAACTTCGCGTCGCATGACACCATCCGGCAACTGCACTTCCACACGCGTGCCGATCGCGCTTCGGTTGGACTTCACGCCTTCAAGCCAGAGCACGACGGACCCCTGTCCATCGAGCGGGCTAGCATTCATCAACAAGCGTGCGGGCCCGGCGTTGTTGGTCACGACCAAATCGAGCACCCCATCCCCGTCCAGGTCAGCCGAAACGGCCCCCCGCGAGACCTCGGCCGCCTGCATGCTCTTTCCCGAGGCGTCCGATAGATCGCTGAACCGGCCGTCGTCGCCGAGTCGGTAGACCGAATTCTGCTGCGCAAAGGTCACCTTCGCGCTCACACTTCCGATGCCGTCATCGATGTGGCCATTGGCGATGAAGAGATCCTCGTCGCCATCGTTGTCCAGGTCGCAGAAATCCACCCCAAAGCTCAGCCGTTGATGACCTGAACTGCCCACACCCAGCGCGTAGGAACGATCCCGGAAAACTCCCTCGGGCTTCTGGAGATAGATGTTCGAGGTTTCCTCTTGGAAGTTGGTGCACGAGATATCGAGCAACCCATTGCCGTCCACATCAGATAGATCCGCTCCCATACCCGCTGCCGCACGTCCCGTTTCGTCGTAAGCCACTCCTGCGATGCGTCCGCGATCCTCGAAGCCGCCGGCGCCATCGTTCATGAGCAGCAGATTGCGCGTGATGTCATTCGCAACGTACGCGTCTACATCTCCATCCCAATCCACATCTCCGAGGACCAGCGCTAGCCCTTTGCCTCGAAACCCTTGGACGTCTACGGCAGCACTCTTGTCGCTGAAGGTTCCGTCCCCGTTATTGATCAACAACTTGTCGGGCGCAGCATCGAAGAGCGCGGGAGAACAATAGACCTGGCGTTCATTGTGCCAGCAGGGAAGGGCCGCTCGTAAATCGTAGTCCACATAGCAAGCCACGTAGACGTCGAGATCCCCGTCTCCATCGCAATCGAAGAAACCAGCGCTCGTGCCCCAGCGATCCTTGGATTCGAGTTGCGCAGCCACGGTGACATCTTCAAAGGCGCCCCCCGTGTTTCGTAAGAGCCGTTCCCCATCCGCAAATGTCGTCAGCAGCAGGTCGACCCACCCATCGTTGTCGTAGTCCCCACAAGCCACGCCCATTCCGAAGCCTGTACCGCTGATGCCCCAGTCCTCGCTCGCATCTCGAAAATTACCTGTTCCGTCATTCAGGTACAGCCGGTCGTAGGACTTGGCAGGGCGCACGTCTTGGGACAAATCTCCGCCACCTACAAAGTAGAGGTCCGGCGCACCATTGCGGTCGAAGTCAGCCACGGCTACTCCTGCACCCAAGACCTCTGGCATCAAGCGTGCAGAGCTACGATTGGGGTGATGCATGAAGTGGACACCGCGCTTGGCCGCTTCATCACGAAATTGAATGGAGCTCTGCATCTCCGACGAGATGCCAAGGCTGTCCGGTCCGGTCTCTGTGGCCGGTGAACAACTTGCCAAGAGCAGCGCGAGAGCCGCTGAAGAGAGAATGAAAGTCTGTGTCACTGGTCTTAATCCTTGCGCGCAATCTGTCTTGCCCGTGAAAGAACGGCAGGGATCTCCTCGGCCCGGCCCGCGGTTCGGTACATCGACTCCAGGAATTGGTAGAGCTGTTGTTGGAACTCCGCATCCGACTTGGGCAAGAATTCGAAGATCAAGCGTTGGCACTCGTCCATGTCTCCTGACTTGAGTGCGCGGTTGAGCGCGAAGATGCGTGCAGCACGTAGCATCTGACCTGTTTCGGCCCTGGACAGTTCGTCTTGCAACTCCCCCACGCGATCTCGGTGCACGATCGCCTGAGCGTCCTTTCCCTCAGCGAACAACACACGTCCGAGTGCGTTGTGGAGAGCAATAGAATTCGGAGACACCTTCAGTCCGGCCTCCAGGATTTCTGATGCACGGGCAGGGTTCCCCTCATCAAAGTGAATCATTGCGCGGTAGGTGATATCGCCCAGTCGTTGCTCCACGACGATGGAGTCCCAGACTCGGTCATAGACCTCTTTGGCCTCCGCGTACTCTCCAAAAAAGTAGTGCGCCCGACCGAGAAGTGCGTTTGCCTCAACGTGCTGGGGTTGGGCACTGGCGATGGGCCGAATCGCTTCCCTCGCCCCCGCGTAGTTCCCCTGCTTGATGTAGACGCGGGTCAGAGTGATTCTATTCTGCTCGGTCAACTCGCTCTTAGCTTCGTAGTAGCTGGCGAGGCCATCCCAGTCGGACAAAGCCGGCAAAATCGAGACCAGGACCTCCTCGATGAAACTCTCGTCGGGGTACTGCCCGGCGATGCTTTTCAAACGCTGCACGTCGCCGCTGCTTGGGCGACTCTGCTGCGACAAGCTTTCGCGCACGGAACGAACGAAGCGCACGGCGTCATCGTTTTTCTCGAAAGCGACCACGGCCGCCTTGGGCATGGCGGCTTCCTGCCCGCAGCTAGATAAAAGTGCGCTTAAAATCACCAGCAGTAGCGAGCCAGCGTGAACGGTCATGGTGTGCACGGGTTTCATTCACCCGACTGTAGGTCTTGATTGGTCCACAAGTCTGCAGAGACGGAAACCCGAACGGTCGTGGCCGGCTCCGCCGTAATGAACAGATCGTACTCGCCAGGAGGAACAGCCACAAAAGTGAACGCGCCTTCGCGACCGGACTTTCCGTCGCGGTCTACCGCACCCTCCGGTCCGGCACTCTTCAAGCCAATAGCAACTCCCACCCGGCCCGTCCCGGCTGCAGAGAGGACACTCCCAGAAACGTTCCCCGTGGGCGGCTTGGGCGCCGGCGGTTTGGGCACAGTCCACTGATCGAGATGAACAATCCGCTGGTCGTCAATGCCCCCCTCAATCATGATCTGTTCACCACCCGGGGATGGCCACATACCAAAGACGCCCATGTCTTCCGCTTGGGGTGGCTTGCCGGTCAAGAGATAGGCGCCGGGCACGACATCACCGACCTTCCAGCGGCCTTCGAGACCGCTCTTGCAGCGCCTGACAGGCATCGCTGATGTCCCGGCCACTGGGTTCAGGAAGACGACGCCTCCCATCACCGGTGTGGATTCCGCGTCGAGCAAGACCCCGTGCAATCCACCGCCAACACTCAAGGAAACCTCACCCATCAGAAGTTCTTCTCCTTCGGCGACCAGCAAGTCGCGCTGGGTGCTTTGGTGGAAGCGTGCGGCGCTAACGGTGACCTGGTAGCTGGCGGGTCTTAAGTTCGCCAACCTGAATTGGCCATCCTTGTTAGAGCGAACGCTGAGTTCGGTCCCTATGCGGCCCTCTTCCATGCCCAACATTTGACTCATCGGATCGTCGGTCCAGGAATTGTCACGACAGATGATGCGCGCACCGACGAGCGGTTCACCGTCTTCTGTCACGACCCGTCCGCGTATGTCGCCACCGCGGGTCATGGACACAACGACCTCTGCACCAGCTTGCCCAGGGGTGATGGCAAACGTCTCGGAGGCCGTGGCCGCAAAACCAGATGCCGTCGCCAGCAAGCTGAACTCTCCTCCCAACGGCCTGACCGGGAACACAAAGTTGCCGTCACTCGCCCCCTGAACGCTCAACGGGTTCCCCATAGGGGTCGCCGGATGGTTCGGGCCAAGCTGGTGAAACATCAGTTGCAGCACAAAGTCGGGCAGTCCCGCCCCTGTGTCGCCATTGACTACCCGACCTCGAATGGCGGGAAGCCGGGTGAGAACCAAGTTCAAGTCCTCAATGGGAGTTTGAACGTCCAACATCGCCGCCGGTGCATACAAAGGCGAACGGCTCGAAACGTGGTACTTGCCGGGCGGCAACTTGGAGAAACTGAAAGAGCCATCTGGTGCAGAGACGGCCCGGCTGTTCCCCACATCTCGATAGGCCTTGCGGTCGAGGGCCAAGAGTTCCACTCCGCCGATGCCGCTGCCCGCCAAGTCAATCACGCGGCCCTTGAGCTTGGCTTGACTCCGCATTTCGATGTTCACGATGTGCGCTTGTCCGGTCCGGTCCATAAAGTGCAGGCTCTGAATGCGAGTCACTTGCCCCATGCTCTCCGCCACCGCCGTCAAGGCGCGCTTGCCGTCAGGGATGCCAAGAATCTCATAGTTGCCGTCCATGTCCGAGACTGCGCTCAATCGATCGTGGCTCGGGCGCGGATTCGAAGGCAGCCAATCCCCATCGAGATGAAGTTGCACGCCTTCAAGCGGCAGACCAAATTCATTGGTGACGGTTCCCCGTAGGCGTTTGCCATAGGCCAATACAATCGGAGGCTCCAAGGATTCACCGTAGGTGTGCACCATGACGCCCGTAACAAACTTCAATGCGATTTCGGGGTGGTGAACTCGCAGGGCGTGGTGATTGCCTGCAGGTAGAGCCTCCAAGCGAAAGTGGCCCTCTTCGTCCGTTTCCGTCGTGCCCCCAACGACCCCAACCAAACGGCTTTCAGCACCCGCAAGTCTCGCGGGTACCCCATCCTTCAAGAACTGAACCAAGCAACCGCCAATCCCATTGCCCTCGACATCCACCACCTGTCCGAGCAGTGTATTCGAGTCCAAGGAAGCCAACTCGTCGGCACTCACCGATTGAGCGTCGCCGGACTCTTCCGCGCCCGGGTTCACTGCCTCCCTTTGTCCATCGCCCGCCGCGTCTCTGGAGTCAGGGTTCAAACCGGGAAGAGTCCCGGAGTCCGGCCCGTCATCTACCAGGGTGACTCCATCCCCCTGAAGTCCAGGCGAGGAAGGGCCAGTTGATAGGAACAGGTAGGCACCAGCCCCCGCTGCTAAGGCAAGAACCAGAAGGGACAGGATGGCAGTTCGCATGCGCATAAGAGTTCGTCGGCCCAACGGGGCTCAAGCATCTACACAAAATCCACGAAGCGGGGCCCCGCGCTGGTACTCAGGGGCCCCGCCCGGTTTATAACCACCTT
>JBLIMI010000018.1:0-14857 GCA_047638655.1 Minisyncoccia bacterium
AAGAATTGCTGGAAGAAGCTGGAGCGGCTTCGCTCGAGGACATCATTGGGCGCTATCAACGTCGTCGTGACGACGCTTGAGTTGGGGCCTGCATGAGACTTGATCACTTGACACCGGCTCATGTGCGGCGCGCTGTTCAGATCTACATGGACCTTGCTTGGTCCAATGGTGAACGGGCCAATCCCTGGTTCGATCCCGCGCGGCTCGAGGGCATCAGTTCCGTAGAGCAGTTGTTCGAGTTGTTCACTTCCTGTGGCGCTCAGGAGGATGGTCCCAAGTTTCAGCGTTACACCCTGCGCTTGGGCAACGAGTCCTATCCATTCATGAAGTTCGTGCTCCAGGAATACCTGGTGGATCATGAGTACTTCTTTTCCGTGGACACCCACGACGATCTCCAGATACCCGAGTCGAGTCCGGACTATCCCGCCTGGATTGAGCTGAGAGAGAGCAACCGGCGCCTCAAGGACACGGTCGAAGGTGCTTGGCGACGGGCAGGCCTGCCCACGAACGAGTCCCTGCAAGAACTGGCGGAAGGGCTGGCGCGGGTCGAACGGAGCGCCAAGCGCGATGGATTGATTCTCGTCGTCGATGATGAGAAAGGGGTGGCCCGCGGGCTGGAAGCCCTGCTCACCGCCCGGGGCTATGCGGTCGAGGTGGCCTTCGACGGCTTGCAAGTGTTGGAACGCCTGGAGCATGACCCCTTGCCGGATCTGGTGCTGATGGACTACTCCATGCCAGGCCTGGACGGGGAAGAAGTGGTGCGCCGCATGCGGGACTGTGCCCGCCTGGAAAACGTGCCCGTGCTGATGGTGACCGCCTCTTCGATTGATCTGGGCAAGATTCAACGGGTCAGCGGATTGCTGCGCAAGCCGTACCCGCGGCAGTTGCTCTTCGCCGTGGTGGAGCAACTTCTGGGTTCGAAGACCCAATAAGAGGCTTTGCAGCGCTTTCAGACAGGGAATTCACCAAGAATATGCTCTGGGATCTTTCAGCGAAGCCCCGCCCGAAGGAGAATGCTCGCCCTCAAACGGCAGGCGGGGCTGAAGCCTGTTCTGTAGACCCTTAGACGACACCATGGACTGGGACTCATTTTCCGACAAGCTTGGCTCATTCGGCGACGCAACAGGTCGCATGTTCAAAGGGGTCTTTGGCTCTCGCAACGAGCGGGTAGTGAAGACCCTCGGGCCACAGATCGAAGCCATCAACGCCCTCGAGCCCTGGGCAGAAGGACTCTCTCACGAGGAGTGTTTGGCCAAGACGGCCGAGCTGCGCAAGCTCGTGCAAGGGGGCGAGAAGAGCCTGGATGATGTGCTGCCAGAATCCTTCGCCCTGGTGCGCGAGAGCTGCCGCCGAACACTGGGTATGCGTCATTACGACGTGCAGCTTGTGGGCGGCATCGTGCTGCACAACGGCGCGATCGCGGAGATGATGACGGGGGAAGGCAAGACCCTGGTCGCTACCCTGGCGCTCTACCTCAATGCTCTCAGTGGCCGCCCTTGTTATCTGGTGACGGTCAATGACTACCTGGCGCGACGGGATTGTGCCTGGATGGCACCGATCTTCGAGTACCTCGGCATGAGCGTGGGGGCCATTCAGTCCTCCATGAGCCCCTGGGATCGCAAGCCGATCTACGCCTGCGACATCGTCTACGGCACGAACAACGAGTTCGGTTTCGATTACTTGCGGGACAACATGAAAACCAGCTCGGAAGAGCAGGTTCAGAAGGTTCTCTACTTCGCCATCGTGGACGAAGTGGACTCGATCTTGATCGATGAGGCCCGGACGCCTTTGATCATTTCGGGCCCGGCGGAGGAGAGCAGCGACAAGTACAAGCAGGCCGACAAGGTCGCACGCAGTCTCAAAGTCGACGAGCACTACGAGGTCAAGGAAAAGGAAAAGTCCGCACACCTGTTGGAAGCGGGCATCATCGAAGCCGAGAAAATGGTGGGCTTGGATTCGTTCTACAGCCCCGGCAACGAGGAATGGCCGCACTTCATTGAGAACGCATTGCGTGCCCATAGCATCTACGCGCTCGACAAGGAGTACGTGGTCGAAGATGGCGACCAAGGACCCGAAGTCGTGATCGTCGATGAGTTCACCGGGCGCAAGATGAATGGCCGGCGTTGGTCCGATGGTTTGCACCAAGCGGTGGAGGTCAAGGAAGGTTTGACTCCCCGCAAGGAAAACCAAACCCTGGCGACGATCACGTATCAGAACTACTTCCGGATGTTCGAGAAGCTCTCGGGGATGACGGGAACGGCAATCACGGAGGCCGGTGAGTTCCTCAAGACGTACTCACTGACCGTGGTCTCGATCCCCACAAACCGACCGATTGCGCGGGATGATGCCAACGATTTGGTGTATCGCACGGAACGGGAAAAGTGGAATGCCATCGCCAACGAGATCGAGCGTCTGCACGAGGAGGGTCAGCCGGTCTTGGTCGGTACCACCTCTGTCGAGAAGTCGGAGCACCTCTCTGGAATTCTGACCGAGCGCAAAGTCGAGCACAGCGTGCTCAACGCAAAGATCGGGCACTGGGAGCGTGAAGCGAACATCGTCGCCCGGGCCGGTGAGCGGGCTGCGGTGACCGTGGCAACCAACATGGCTGGTCGTGGAACCGACATCAAGCTGGGCGGCAACTTCGAGTACCGCCTGGGATTGTCCCTCGAGGAAAAGGAACTTCACGAGGGTGAAGAAGAGCACTTCGAAGCCATCAATCAGGTGCGAGAGGAAGTTCTCGAGCGCTGTGCCTCGGACGAGACCCGAGTGCTCGAACTGGGTGGACTCTACGTGCTCGGTACCGAGCGGCACGAGTCACGACGCATCGACAACCAGCTCCGTGGTCGCTCCGGTCGCCAAGGCAACGCCGGAACTTCGCGCTTCTACCTGTCCCTTGAGGACGACTTGATGCGCATCTTCTACCGCGACTGGGTGACCCGCGCGATGGAGAAGCTCGGTATGACCGAGGGCCAGGAAATTGAGTCCGGAATGGTCACACGGGCCATCGCCAAGGCCCAAAAGAAGGTCGAAGACCGTAACTTCGAGATCCGCAAGAACCTCCTCGAGTACGACGAGGTGATGGATCAGCAGCGCAAGGAGATTTACGGCACCCGTCAGGATGTGCTGGAGTCCGTTGGGCTGCACGAGAAAGTGCTGTCGATGGTCGAGCGTGCTGTCCAGCGGGCGTCCGAGACCTGTTTCGAGGATCCCGCAGCCTTCAACGGTTGGATGGGCCGCTCCTTCGCCATCCAGGTCCCCGAAGCGGTCGCCAAGACCGCCACGGAACACAAGGGTTCCATCGAGGGCGTTCTTGACGAGATTGACTCGCTGTACAAGCAGCGTGAGTCCACCGTCGGCAAGGAAGTGATGGAACGCATCGAGCAGTACGTTCTGCTGAATGCGATCGACGGTCGCTGGAAAGATCACCTCAAAGCCATCGACGCCCTCAAGGCGGGTATTGGCTTGCGGGGTTACGGTCAGATGGATCCCAAGATGGAGTACAAGAAGGAGGGTTTTCAACTCTTCGGAAAGCTCTTCGAGGCGATCGAGGAAGAAGTGGCCAGCTTGGTGCTTCGCATCCGGGCCAAGGGTGAAGACCAGGGAGAGGCACAGGCGCCCACGGCCAAAGCTTCGGCTGGCGGATCGACCACGTCGCAAGCCAAAGGAGGTCAAGCCGGACCTCCGCCCCCGAGTACCAATCCGATTTCGATTCGGATGGCAGAGCGCTTTCAGGCGGAGTTCAAACGCACCGGTGTCTTGCCTTTGCCAGAGCCTCCCAATGCCGAGGATGTCAAGAAACGCCAAGCCACCTTGCGCAAGTTGCAAGCCCAACACGCCCAGGAAACACAAGCTCAGCAACAGGCGCAAATGAAGTCCAAGGCGCAAGCCGCCCAGGAATCCGCCGCCATGGCCAAGGCTCTCGAGTCGGTGGGGCGCAATGATCCCTGTCCTTGCGGCAGTGGCAAGAAAGTCAAGAAGTGCCACGGCCAGAAGACCTAGGCGTTTCGGCGTCCGCGCTTGTCGTGCCTGTCAAGGAGCAGTCGTTCCACGCCACCATGACTGACCACGCCTTATCGCCAATTCTCAGCGATCCCAATCGCGGTTGGATGCGCTGGGTGTTGCATTCGTTCTATGGCGCGATCTGGTGGACGGCGATTCTGCTGGGCAGTCCCTGGTGGCTTGTTCGCAGTAGCTACGATCGCGACTTCCGGCAGATGGTCTTGGGCCGTTTGGGCTTCGGACTTCCCAAGCCACCGCTTCCAGGAGAGAACCAACGGGTGTTGATCCATGGGGTCTCCGTGGGCGAAGTCAAGGCGGCCCAGGCACTCGTGTTGCAACTAGAAGAGGAACGTCCCGATTTGGAAGTGGTCATCAGTACGGTGACGGACACGGGCCTCAGGATCGCGACCGAACTTTATCCGGGACGCAAGATCTTGCGCTTCCCCGTGGATCCCGGCTGGATTGTGAGTCGCTTTCTGCGCAGGGTTGCGCCCACGGCGGTGGTGCTGGTGGAGCTTGAAATCTGGCCGAACTTCTTGCGTGCGGCGAACCGCGCTGGGATTCCCGTGGCGGTGGTCAACGGCCGTATCACCGAGCGTTCCTTTCGCAGTTACTGCAAGTTCCGTAACTTGTTGCCCCAGTTCAATCGCATCAGCCTCTACTGCGTGCAAGGGGAACAGTACGGCGAGAGATTCCGTTCCCTGAGTGATTCACCCGAACGCATTCTGATCACCGGTAACGTCAAGGCGGACAGCCTGGGGGACGGCAAGGTCGCGGCGGGGGACGACCGCCAGCGTTTGCTGGAGGGCCGGGCCGGGCAACTGATTCTCTGCGCAGGCAGCACCCACGATGATGAGGAGAGCACTCTCGTGAAACTGTGGCGCGAGCACTTCTCTGAATTGCGTTTGATCCTGGTTCCGAGACATCCACGTCGATCTTCCGCCATCATCGAGACCCTGCTTGCCATTGGGGAGCCCTGCCAACTCTTGAGCGAGCTGCGTGGTGGTCTCGAGCCGGACCCGCTTCAGCCGGTGTTGGTGGACAGCATCGGCGAGTTGGAGAGCATCTACGGGCTCTCGGACCTGGTCTTCGTCGGTGGAAGCTTGGTGCCCCACGGCGGGCAAAATATGCTTGAACCGGCGTCCCAGGGATTGCCCGTGGTCTACGGTCCGCACGTGGACAACTTCACCCTGGAGGCCGGATTGCTCGAACAGGCGGGTGCAGCCGTGCGCGTTGCGAGTCCTGCTGAGTTGGCCGCGACCCTGTTGGAATTGATGGCTTCACGAGAACGACGCGAACGCATGGCTCGCGCCGGCCTGAAAGTTGTCCAGAGCCAGAAAGGCGCCACACGCCGCACCCTCGACGCGCTCTGCGCCGTCTGCTTGTCGGGTCGCTAGGACCAGGGCGAGATGCCCACCAGGGTGGCGCGGAAACGCTTGCCTTTGATGCGGCCACTGTTGAGCCGTTCGACGGCTTCGCGGGCCAACTCATTGGACACGGCCACGTAGGAGAGCTTCTCTTGGACTTCGATTTTGCCGACCTGGTGGCCTTTTAGGCCAGCGGCATCCCCGGTCAAGGCGCCCAACAAGTCTCCCGGGCGCACCCGGTCCTTGCGGCCACCGGAAATGAGGATTGTGGCCATCTTGGCCTCTCCTGCCAGCGAGCCCATGATTGAGCGCAAGCCGGGGTCATTGGAGGAATTGCGCGTCAGGACCTCGATCGGTTTGCCGGTCAACTCTTGCGCGGCCTCGATGCGCGAGTCCGCGGGACCGCTGGTGAGCGAGATGGCCACACCTTGTTGACCCGCCCGGCCCGTACGACCGATGCGATGCAAGTAAATCTCCGGCTGCGGAGGCAACTCGAAGTTGATCACCAAGTCGAGACCCTGCACATCTAGACCGCGCCCGGCCACGTCGGTGGCGACCAGCAAGCGAACGCTTTGATTGCGGAAGCGAGCCAAGACTTGGTCGCGATGAAACTGATCGAGATCCCCGTCGAGTCGGTCCACGCTGAGGCCAGCGGCGGACAGCTCACTGACGAGTTCCGCCACGCTGGACTTGAAGTTGCAAAACACGAGGGCCGACTCGTGTGCGTGGGTGTGCAAGAGCCAACACAGGGCGTGCAGTTTGTCTTCCTTCTCCGCGAAAAGCTGTAGCTGCTGAATGTCCGGCAGTTCCTCGACCGGCGTTTCGATCAAGATGTGAACGGCTTTGCGTTGGTACGTTCGGCTGATCTCCTGAATGGAGTCGGGGAAGGTCGCGGAGAACAGCACCGTTTGACGCTGGTCGGGAAGCCAACGCAGAATTTCAGCCACGTCTTCGCCAAAGCCCATGTCGAGCATGCGGTCCGCTTCGTCGAGCACTACGGTCTTGAGATCGCGCGGGTCGAGGTATTCCCGTTGCAGGTGATCGAGCAAACGTCCCGGTGTGCCGACCGCCACGTGCACGCCGCGCGCGAGGGCTTCCCGTTGCGGACGGGAGGGTTGGCCGCCGACCAACTCCAGCACGGAGAGGCCCGCATGTCCGCGGGCGAGTTTGCGCACTTCGCGCGCCACCTGAGCGGACAGTTCCCGGGTTGGACACAGCACCAGTGCTTGCAGGCACCGGGACTTGATGTCGATGGATTGCAGGATGGGCAAGGCGAAAGCGGCGGTCTTGCCGCTCCCTGTCCGCGACTGGCCAACCAGGTCACGCCCGGCGAGCAAGAGCGGAATGGCCTGGGCCTGAATCGGCGTCGGTTCGCTGTAGCCGAGTTCTTTGACCACGGTTAGCAGGGCTGGGGAGAGTTTGAGCCCATCGAAAGTTGCTTCCATGCCGGGGACGATACTGTGCTTGGAGCCCGAGTGCGCTCGCGTCCTGGGCTTTGTCCGGATCAAGGTTGCCTCGGCGGGTTGGTCCGACTGGCGCAGGCCTAGCTCGAGCTGAAGCGGAACTTACCCTGCCCCCACGGACTTTCTGGCCTGCGCGCGCAGGAAGCCCATTCCGGCCCCGCAGGGCCATGAAATGGGCTCCTGGAACAGAAAGATAGGGGATTGACCTCGGGCAGGGCCTTGAGCAGATACCCTCGCAGCCATTATCCTATTCGCCCCACGGGAATAAGCTCATCCTCGGGGCTCTCAGCCCCCGAAAGAAAGATGTAGTGCGGCCCCCGCAGGCCCGATTCCTCCCCCCCCCGATTCCACTCCAGCGCAAAGCGCCTTCCACCATGGCCCGACAGTTTTTTACTTCCGAGTCCGTTTCCATGGGGCACCCCGACAAGGTGGCCGACCAGATCTCGGATGCAATCCTCGATGCGATCCTCGAGCAGGACGCCGAGAGCCGGGTTGCGTGTGAAACCATGATCACGACGGGCATCGCCATCATCGCCGGCGAAATCACGACCCGTGCCGTGGTGGACTACCAGAGCATCGTACGCAACACCATCAAGCGCATCGGATACACCGACGATGCCTTTGGCATCAACGGCGACACCTGCGCGGTGATGGTTTCCATCGACCGTCAGTCGCCCGACATCAGTCAGGGGGTGACCGCTGGTGAAGGCTTGCACGACGAGCAAGGCGCTGGCGACCAGGGCCTCATGTTCGGCTACGCCTGCAACGAGACTCCTAGCTTGATGCCTTTCCCGATTCACTACTCGCACCGTTTGGTGGAGAGCTTGGCGGAGCTACGGCAGAGCGGCAAGCTTCCCTGGTTGCGCCCCGACAGCAAGAGTCAAGTGACTGTGGAGTACGAAGACGGCAAGCCCGTGCGCGTGCACACCGTGGTCATCTCGACTCAACACGACGAAAGTGTCAACGGCAAGAGCACCGAGAAGGAAGTGCTGGCCGAGATCCGTAGTGAACTGATCGAGAAGTGCGTCAAGCAGGTCATCCCCGCTGAATTCTTGGATGACGAGACCATCTACCACATCAATCCCACGGGTCGCTTCGTGATCGGTGGTCCCCACGGGGACTGTGGCCTCACCGGCCGCAAGATCATCGTGGACACCTACGGCGGCATGGGGCGTCACGGCGGGGGTGCATTCTCCGGCAAGGATCCCTCCAAGGTGGACCGCTCGGCAGCCTACGCGGCCCGCTGGGTTGCGAAGACCTTGGTCGCTGCTGGCCTTGCGGACCGTTGTGAGGTGCAGCTTTCCTACGCCATCGGCGTGGCCGAGCCGTTGTCCTTGCGAGTGGATACCTTTGGCACCGGTAAGGTCTCGGATGATCTGCTGGACAAGGCTGTGGACGAGGTCTTCGACTTGCGTCCCGCCAAGATCCTCGTTGACTTGGACCTCAAGCGTCCGATCTACGAGCACACCGCCTACCACGGTCACTTCGGGCGCGATGAATTCCCCTGGGAAGACACGACACGCACGGCAGAGCTGACCAACGCGGTGGCGAGCCTGGCGAGCCTGGCGAACTGAGTTCACCTCAACAGGCAGTTTGAACAGAAGAAGGGCCCTTTTGGGGCCCTTCTTCTCATTCTATGGGCTATGCAGCACTCCCCGGGTGACTCCGGAGCCCCATTGGGTTAGAACAACCGTTCCGGGCCGGCAGGCCCTTTCGTCTCCTACCGGCCTCGCGGCCCGCCGCCACTTCATGATGCTCCAAAGTCCCGAGTCCCGTCGCTTTCAGACCGAAGACCCGCTCCGCAGGCGCTTGGCCCGCCGAGCCGGCTTCACGCTGATCGAGCTACTGGCCGTGATCTTGATTATCGGCGTGCTCGCCACCTTCCTCTTGCCCAAGATTCCCGAGGCCATCGACCAGGCCGAAGTGACCGGCTGCCGCAAGAACATGTCGGAGATCCACACGGGCCTGCTCTCCTTCAAGACCAAGTTCAAGCGATTGCCCAGGCGCGAGAATTCAGGTGTTCGTTTCTTCGCCATCCTGGTGGCCAGCGGCACCTGGGAAGACACCCGCACCAGCGCCGAGAAGCTGACTTGCCCCGGTGTGGACTACTCGGCCTTGAGCGTCTCTGACCTACCCATGGAAGAGTGGTACAAAGATTTGGACCTCGTGGACGGGAGCTATTCCGCCTATGCCGGGCGTGACCTGCAAAACTACCCCTTGCGTTCCATGGGCGGCAAGGACGTGTTGGTGGCTGATGACAACGACGGTGGCAAGAACCACCGCACCACCACCAACGTGCTCTACGGTGACGGGGCCGTCCGCGGCAAAGAAGTCTTCGACCTGCACAACGAAGGACTGATGGATGAAGAGGAGGATCTGCTGGTCGTGGGTCCCGAGTCGCCGCTGGACGAACTCCAAGTTCTGAGCCTCGATTAGCCTGAAAAGTCTCCCCAGGGTCCCATTGGGGCCCAAGGTTGGGAGAAAACGGACCGATAGGGACTCCTGCGGCAACGCCGCCATTCCCCTGATGAATCCAAGCGCCATCCTGCGGGCCATGCGGCCCCACCAATGGGTCAAGAACGTCTTCGTCCTCGCGGCTCTGCTGTTCGCGGGCGGAGGGGGCTTGGTCGTGACCCAGGCCGTTGTCGTCTCGACGCTTCTGGCGGTCGCCGCTTTTTGCCTGGGGTCCTCCACCATTTACCTGGTGAACGACATCATGGATGTGGATGAGGATCGTCGGCACCCGGAGAAATGCAAACGTCCCATCGCCGCCGGTGAACTCTCCATTCGCGCTGCTTGGCTAGCCGCCGCGGGTTGCTTCGCCGGATCCGTATGCTTCGCCGTGATTTGCGGCGGTGAGCCCATCTCTTTGCTTTGGATTGTGCTCGCCTACGTGACTCTGAACTTTGCCTACAGCATCAAGCTCAAGCACGTGGTCTTGGTGGACGCGTTCTGCATTGCTGCTGGATTCCTCTTTCGCGTGCAAGGCGGCGCCTTGGCGGTGGGGGTTCCGGTTTCGCACTGGTTGTTCCTGTGCACCTTGTTCTTGTCGCTCTTCTTGGCCTTGTGCAAGCGCAAGGCAGAGACCGACTTGTTGGGCGAAGGCGCTGGTTCCCATCGCAAGATCCTGCGGGAGTACAACCCCGCCTTCCTGGATCAGATGGTGACCCTGTTGGCTTCGTGCACCATCATCGCCTACACGATGTACACGGTTTCGGACGACACCAAGCTCAAGTTTGGCGACAATCACGTCTTGGTTTGGACCGTGCCTTTTGTGGTCTTCGGCCTGGGGCGCTACTTGCTCCTGGTCCAAACTCAAAAAGGCGGCGGCAGCCCCACCAAGGTTCTGCTCGGTGGCGACCTGGCCTTCGCGATCAACGGCCTGGCCTGGCTGGCCGTGGTCGTGGTGTCACTCTATTGAGCGCTCAGTTCATCCAAGCGAGCGGCCAGTAGCCGCGCGCGCGAACCGATTCGGTCTTCGGCCTGCTCGCTGCTAAGGATGGCATTGGGAGCGGGGGCCAGAGCTTGCCATTCCGCCATCAACTCTTCGGCCAGGATGCCGTCCAGGGATTCGAGCCAGGCGCCCAGAGCGACCTCGGCGCCGAAACGATCCGAACGGGGATCGGCCAGGGCCTCTAACAAGAAGCCCGCAGCACCTCCCTTGGCACCCATTTGGCAAAGGGAGATCGCGCAGCGTTGGCGTAGATCAAAAGGAGCTTCGGAGGCCAGCAGATCCTCGAGCACTTGCACGGAAGCGCCCAGGCCGATCAGCCCCAGGGAACTAGCGCAGGCCACGCGTAACTCGTGTTCTGTGGCCGTGTCTTGCAGGAGGTTGCGCAAGACGGGCTCAGCGCTCGGATAACAGATGTGACCGAGGGCCGCGGCAGCGGCGGGGGCCAGAGAGTCATCCCCAAGCCCGGCCACCAGGGTCGGACCAGAACGTGCGGCGCGCGGGCCCATGCGCTCCAGGCATTGAGTGGCGTGCACTCGAACGTAGACGTCATCGTCATGCAGCGACTTCGCCAGTGGATCCGTGACCCAGGCACCCATCTGAGAGAGCACGAAGCGAGCGTCGTCTACCCCGCGCAATTGAAAGTGTTCACCAGAGAGATCGGAAATGCGTCGCCAAACTTCCCGTTGCAAGCGCGGCGAGGCTTGTTGGCGCAGGAGCAAGTCCTCTGGGTCCGCGACAAACCAGAGCTCCCAGAAGTGATCGGGATCACGGGCACCGGCCAGGCTCGCTAGTTCTACCAGGCGTTCATCGGCAGAGCGCCGCAACTCTTCGGTGGGGCCGTCGCTTCGGATGTTCCAGAGGGCGACTTGTCCTGAGTGGTTCCCGCAACGTGAGAGGGCATCGGCAATCCATAGAGCGCTTTGATGATCGAGCTCATACTTCAAGCGCAGGATCAATCGCGGCACGACCCAATCAGCGGCCACTTGGCCCAGGCGCCAGGCGGCTTCTGATCGAATCCAGGCTTCCGGGGAATTCTCCACCAACTGCACTAGAGGTTCGGTGGCTCGCGCGCTGGCGAGCTTGGCCAATAACTCGATGCAGGCCCGCCGTTCCGCTGCATCATGATCCGTGCGTGTTGCCAGCACCACAAGAGGGCCAACGGCCTGATCGCCGATGGTGAGGATCTCTTCGAGGGGCAATTCACGGGTCCGGCCGCTGGAGTTGGCCAGCATGGAAACCAGGCCACCGATGCGTTCCGGGTCCACCTCTTCGCCACTGGTTGCGGCGTTGATCTCGGTCTGAATGGTGAGTTCCAGGGACTGCAGGGAGTCCTTCAGTGCCGCGTAATGTTCAAACGGAGGCAGTTCCTGCACGGGTGGGGCGCATCCGCAAGCGGCGAGGGCCACCAACAGCACGCGACGCGAAAGGGCCATCATGGTTGGAGTTGGATAGATTGGACCAGGCGCGCTTCGCGTTCCGGATCCGGATGCTCAGGGTCTTCGTAATATGGGGATAGCTTGTAGAACAGCCCCACTTCGATCGCGCCGCCGGCCCCTTCGGCTTCCAGGGGCAACCGACGAGTTTCGTGCACAAGCAAGAGGTTCTCCTCGATGTCCACTTCCCAGCGGTAGGGACTGCGGAATCGATAGAACCGTTTCCAGGCCGAGGGATCATCGCGCTCCGAAGCCAAACGCCAGAAGAGGTCCACGGCCCGGGATCGTTCGTCCGTGGGGAACGAGTGGCCCGCGCCCACGTTTTCGACTTCGACCACCCAGTGATCTCCGTCGCGCACCCCACGGATTTGTACGGCGCTCTTGACCATGTCCAAGTCGTGTCCGCCGCGGCAAGTGTGCTCGCGACCTAGCTGAGGGTTGCCTTCGCGATAGGGCATGTGGCATTCAATGCAACCGACGCCCTGTTCCGCGTAGGTGGACCCTTTCCATTGCTGGACTGTCTTGTGTTGATCGTGGCAAACCCCGCAGAACTCTTCGCGGGCCAGTTCGCGCATAGCGATCGGGCGGCAAGGGGCTGACTTGCTCTCCAGGGTGCCTGCCATGCCACCGCCAGGCAGAGCGTGGCAAGCGATGCAATCGACGCCTTCTGAGCGTCGAGAGGAACGGGGCAAAACCCGTTTGCCCACCCCCGTCGTGAAGATCGGCCGTGGTGCGTGGCAGTCGATGCAGTCCGTGTTGGAGAAGTCTTTCGACTGACTGCGCACGTCCGGATTGATCCAGCTATTGGCATGGGCGGAGGCCTTCCACTCGTCAAACACTTGCGCATGACAAGTCTGGCACTCTCCGGAGGAAGTGAAGGCCTGGGCTGTCACAGTTCTCTCATTCGGAACGAGGATGGCCAGCAAGATCCAGAGCGTACCGCCCACCAGTAGAACTCCTGCCAGACCTTTGATGGGATTCATGCGCATGGCTCCTCTTGGGCATGGAGTTGATCGTCGACGATTTTGCCAGCGACCATCGCAATGGTGCGGTCGGCGTATTGACGGGACTCTTCGGGGTCGTGGGTGACATGAATCACCGTCAACTGCCGCTCCTTCTGAATGCGATCGATGCGTTGCAACAACGCGTTGCGCAGATCAGCATCCAGGGGCCCGAGGGGTTCGTCGAGCAGCAAAATTCGCGGGTCACTGGCCAGAGCGCGAGCCAAGGAGAGTCGTTGGGCTTCGCCTCCCGAAAGAGTGCCGGGTTTGCGCTTTTCGAAGCCGGAGAGTTCCACCCACTCCAGCAACTGAGGGATGCGTGTCTTGCGCTCCGAAGCCGCCACTCCGGCGTGTCGCAGAACGAAGTCGAGAGTTTTGGCGGCGGTCATGTGTGGCCACAGCGCACCGTCTTGAAAGAGCATTCCGATGCCACGCTTCTCGCAGGGAAGCAGGATACGTCGACCCTCAGAGGCTGCTGTGCCTTGCAAGTGGACTGTCCCCGAATGTGGTTGGGCGAGTCCGGCAATCAAACGCAAGAGCGTTGTCTTGCCGCAGCCCGAGGGACCGACGATGACCAAGTGTTGCCCGCTGGGGACTTCCAGGTCGAGGGGACCCAGGACCGTTCGGCCCCCGGCGTGAACGCTGGCGGAGCGCAATTCGGTGGCTAGATTCAAGGCAAGACCTCTACCCGATGGCGGCCAAAGAGGG
The DNA here is from genome assembly GCA_047638655.1 of Minisyncoccia bacterium. GTDB lineage: Bacteria > Planctomycetota > UBA1135 > UBA1135 > JABACD01. The sequence goes on from JBLIMI010000018.1 coordinate 13,426, forward strand.
ACCACAACATGCCGGGCAACAAGAGGAAGAAGATGATCAACAAGCACAGGGCGGCGACGAAGTCATCGCGACCGAAGTGGATTTGATTGAAGACGCGGAAGATGACCGTGTGATTGGCGGCGGGAACCAGGATTGTGGCGTCGAGCTCGCGCATGGAGAGCACGAACACCATGGCCCAGCCGGCCAGCAGAGTGGAACGAATGGGGGGAGCAACGAGTTTTACGAGGCGAGTGGCAGGGCCAATGCCAGACACCCGGCCGGCTTCCTCGAGGCGCGCGCTCTGACTGGCGACTGCAGCGGAGATCAGAAGGATCGGGAAGATTAGAAAGCGTCCCACGTTGAGTAGAACGACAAGGGCTCCGGAGTCGTAGAAGTCAGCGCTCCAGGAGTGATTCCAAAGGGCAATCTGGCCGATGCCAAACAGGATGGCAGGCACCGCCATGGGCAAGCTCAGCAACAACTCCCAGAGACGTCCTTGACGTGCTCGTTCGCAAAAGTGCCCGAGCACCAGAGCCAGGGGCAGGGCAATGGAGGCGGCGGCCGCGGAGTAGGCCAGGGAGTTGGCCAAGTCTTCTCGAGAGCGCTCGAGGGCCAGGGCGAAGGCGGTTTGCATGCCGCTAAAGCTCCAGCCGGCTTCGCCCGGGCCCCCACCTGCTTCAAAGATCAGACGACCGATGGGCAGCAAGCCGAGCACGCCGGCCACCAGCCAACAGAAGAGGGTGGCGGGCAAGCGCCATACTCCCAGGCGCAAGGGTGCGGGGCGCCGGAAGGTTCCGCCGAGGGTGGCTAGGGAACCGCGCCTTCGCAACCAAAGGGAGGGAGCCAGACACAACATGGTCAGCAGCACCAGGGGCACCGAGGTGAGGATGGCCTTGCCCGTGCTCTCCGCGACCTGGTACCCGGCGAAGACTTCGTCCGCATAGACGTTGAATTTCTTGCCAACGGAGGAGATGTAATCGGGAACAGCGAAGTCGTTGATGGCGAACAGAAAGGCCAGGCTCGCACCGCACAGGATGGCGGGCAGGATCAACGGGAACTGCATGCGCAGAGCGGCTGGAGTACCGCCAATCAAGCGCGCCGCTTCCTCCGGTGCAGCGCCGATACGATCGAGGGCGGTGGCGGTGAAGAAGGCCACGATCGGAAAGGTGCTCGCACCCAGGATGCAAACCGTAGCCAGCGCACCCCGCACGTCGCAAAGGGCTGTCCAGGTGATCGCCAAGAAGAGCGGCGGCAGCAACAAGGCCACGATCGAAAGCGGTCGTGCAAACTCCCGTCCCCAAACATCCGTGCGTGAAACCAGGAAGCCAAAAGGCACTCCGATGGCGGTTGCGATGGCGCTCGCGCCGCCTCCCAGGAGAATGGTCCGGCCGAGCAGAGACAGGGTGCGCGAGCTCAGCCAATCCACGCTACTGAAGTCTTCGACGCGCAGGCC
>JBLIMI010000019.1:0-14812 GCA_047638655.1 Minisyncoccia bacterium
GGAGTTAGGGGATTGGACTCGATCCATGCTGAACTCTGGCCGAGTGGTGACCTTCGATGGCTTGGATCGACCCACCAGCGACAAGCACTCGACGGGCGGGGTGGGGGACAAGGTTTCCATTCCCTTGGCACCGGCCGTGGCCGCCTGCGGTGTCGCGGTTCCCATGATTTCGGGTCGCGGACTTGGCCACACGGGCGGAACTCTCGACAAACTCGAGTCGATACCCGGTTTTTCTACAGAACTGAGCGAGGAGCAGTTTCAGGCGGCCATACGCCAGGTCGGCGTGGCCCTCGCAGGCCAGACCGCTGACTTGGTTCCAGCCGACCGCAAGTTGTACGCCTTGCGTGATGTGACGGGTTTGGTCTCGTCCATTCCCCTGATCGCTTCTTCCATCATGTCGAAGAAGCTCGCCGAAGGTGCTCAGAGCCTGGTGCTTGACATCAAGTTTGGTAGCGGCGCCATCGTGCCGGAAGTGGCCCGGGGCAAACGACTGGCCCAAGCCATGATGGCGATCGGTGCCAACATGGGTGTGCCCATGCGCGTCTTGCAAACGGCCATGGATCGGCCGTTGGGTGCAGCTGTTGGGCACACTCTGGAGGTCATAGAGAGCCTCGCTTGTCTGGCCGGGGAAGGGCCTGCGGATCTGCGCGAATTGGTGTGCGAGCAGGGCGCGGAAATGTTGCTGCTGGCAGGCATCGAGAGCGACATCCGGGAGGCCAGCACGCGCATCGCTGCCAGCCTCGACAGTGGCACAGCCATGGCCAAGTTCGAAGAACTCTGCCTACAGCAAGGCGCGCGTCCCGGAAAGTGGTTCAACGCAGAGGGTGATCCTAACAAAACAGACCGAGACGAATGGGTCGCGCCCCACGCGGGCTGTTTGCGGCACGAGGATGTACGCGAAATTGGCCTGGCTCTGGTGGACCTTGGCGGCGGACGTGTCCGTTTGAACGACCGCATTGACCCGGGCGTCGGCTTTCGTTTCCATGTTGACGCGGGGGCCCAAGTGGAAGCGGGCCAGCCAATCTGCACGATCCATCACCGCGCTGGCCGCGGCTTGCAAGAGGCCAAGACACGCCTTTCCCGCGCCATCACAGTGGGCGCATCCTTTCAGCCCGAACCGCTCATCCTCGCCAGGCTGTAGCTCGAACCTCTTACTTAGCGCACATGCATATTGTTCACGGACTGACCGGCCTCGCGTTCTTCTGCTTCGTTTCGTGGCTGATGTCCTCGGACCGCAAATGCATCCCCTGGCGCATCGTCGGCGCGGGGCTCCTGATGCAGTTGGTTTTTGCTGCTCTATTCCTGGGAACAGGCACGGGGCTCTCGATCTTCGAAGGGGCAGCCCAGTTCGTTACCAAATTGATTTCCATGACCGCGCCCGGTGCCGAGATGGTGTTTGGCGTGCTTGCCAAGCCAGGGGTGCTGGCAGAGAAGATTGGCGGCGAGAACGCATTCATCTTCGCTTTCGCCGGAACGGGAATGATTGCGATCATCTTCTTCTCGGCCTTGATGAGTGTTCTCTACCACCTCGGGATCATGCAGGTCCTGGTTTGGATGATGGCTCGCGTGATGTCGAAGCTTCTAGGAGTCTCTGGAGCCGAAGCCATGTCCATGGCCGCCAACGTGTTCGTGGGCCAAACGGAAGCGCCCCTGGTGGTCAAGCCCTACATCCCGACCATGACCAAGTCGGAACTCAATGCGATGATGACTGGGGGCTTCGCCACCATCGCTGGATCGCTGTTGGCGGTCTATGTGGGCTTCCTCGGTGAGGAATACGGACCGCACCTACTCACGGCATCTGTCATGTCGGCACCGGCTGCGTTTGTCATCGCGAAGTTGATGCGGCCTGAAACGGAAGTTCCCGCCACCACGGGATCGATACCCCTCAAGTTCGAGCGCAACTCGAGCAATTTAATTGAAGCCGCCGCCAGCGGGACCACCGACGGCCTCAAGATGTGGCTCAATGTGATGGCGATGCTGATTGCTTTCATCGCTCTCGTGAACATGGTGGATTGGCCCCTCGGCGCCATCGGCGAGTCATGGTTTGGCATGCCGGCCGGCGGAGAAGTCGGGTCGCTCAACCTCAACTTTATCTTTGGCAAGGCATTTGCCCCCATCGCCTGGTTGATGGGCGTGGATGGCTGGCACGACTGTCAACTTTTCGGGTCACTGCTTGGAACCAAGGTCGCCATCAACGAATTCGTGGCCTTCGACCAATTGGTGCGCATCTTGCCCGGCGGGGCAGACGAAGCCATGGGCTTTCAATCGGCCCGCTCCGCTCAAATGGCGGCTTACGCCCTTTGCGGTTTCGCCAACTTTGCTTCCATCGGTATTCAGCTAGGGGGTATCACCCCCCTTGCGCCGGACCGCAAGAAAGACATCGCCGGTCTCGCTTTCCGCGCCATGATCGGTGGCGCATTTGCTTCTTGGATGACCGCCACCGTGGCCGGCATGTTCTTGTAGGAAAGATTATAGATGGCCATCAAGAGCAAGAATTCCGAGCACGTGGCTCTAGAAAATTTGATCCTGGAACTCGGGGCCCACGGTGTGGACCGGGCTCGCATCGCCTTTGTCCTCGGATCGGGTCTTGGGGCCTTTGCAGAGCGCGTGCAGAACCCAAAGGTGATTTCCTATGAGGAGATAAAGTACATGCCCAAGAGCAACGTTCCTGGTCATGCGGGAGAGTTGGTGCTGGGTGAAATTGAGGGGGTTCCCGTGGTATTGCAAAAAGGTCGGGTGCACCTCTATGAAGGGCATCATGTTTCTGGGGTGACCCGCTGTGTGCGCGCTTTCGCGGCGCTCGGAATCAAGAACCTCGTGCTCACAAACGCGGCAGGCGGCATTGAAGCGGACTGGGAAGTGCCCACCTTGATGCGCATCACGGACCACATCAACCAACAGGGTCTGGGGGCGCTCGAGCATGGATCGAACAGCACCGGTACCGTCTACGACAAGGAACTGGGGGAGGCTCTCGACAGAGCAGCCCAGACTAGCGGCGTCGAACTGAATCACGGCGTGTATATGGCGATCCCTGGTCCGTCTTACGAGACCCCGGCGGAGATTCGCTTGATGCGCATGGCTGGCGCCAGCGCCGTTGGGATGAGCACCGTGCAGGAAGCCACTGCGGCGCGAGCAGCGGGCATGCGAGTGGCGGCGATCTCAACCATCACCAACCCTGCGGCTGGGATTTCAAAGACGGCCCTCAACCACGAAGAGGTGGTCCAGGCGGGTCAGCAAGTTGCGGACCGCTTTTGCCGTTTCCTGGCAGCATTCGTGCCTCTAGCGCCCTAGTTCACTTCTGGGGTCGCCGCAGCCGAAAGGCAATCGAGTAGGGCAAGAGTTGGCTGCGGTGCTTGCGCCGCGCCTCTTTTACTAGGTGGAACCGTTCGGGAAGGAGTCGCGGTTCCTCTAGGTCGGTGACCTCGAAGCCCGCGGCTCGAAAGGCGGCAAAGTAGCTGGAGAGTGGCCTGTGATAGCTCGGGAAGGCGCTATCGAATCGCCCCCAGGCGGGTTCCAGGAAAGCTCGCGGTTCAAAGTAGTTGTGAGACCAATGGTAGCGCACGGAAGGGTCACGGGGATCGTCGCTGGCCAGGGTGGTTTCGCCTTGCGGAAAGCATGGGTGACTGAAAACTAGGACCGCCATACCGCCCGGGCGTAGGGCTTGGAAGAGACTTCTGATGTTGCCATTGAGGTCCGCAAGATCCATCAAGACGTAGTTAGAGAAAGCCAAGTCAAACGAACCGGCCTGGGGGCCCTCGCCTATGAAGAGATGGCTGCAATCGCCAACGCGGTGGTCGATGGCGAGTCCCTGTTCTGTGGCTCTTGTTTGTGCGATGGCAATCATCTCGGGGGAGAAATCCACACCCACCACCCTTGCACCGCGGCGCGTCAATTCGCGGGAGAGGTAACCCGTTCCACAGCCGGCATCGAGCACATCCAAACCGTCGACCTCCCCGGCGAAGCGCCACAAGACCGGGTCGGAATTCAGGCGCCGATTCATGTCGCCCTCTTCCCCGACTTGTTCGTCCCAGTCGGCGGCCTTCATGTCCCAACTCGTCGAGGCATTCACTAGCGTTGGCGAATGGACGACTGCGAACCGCTCGCAAACAATCAGCATGTCTTCACTGGCTTCAAAGCCATTCACGCTCAAGGTGCGCGAGAAGAATTTCCAGTGGGCCTCACGCCAGTCGTCGAGGCTCTTGTCGCCCTCTCCTTCCATGGCTGCAAATTCTTCGCTGACATCGCGGAAGGGGACGACCTCAACCCGGGTCGTTTGAATGACGCAACGGGCCTTGCCAGCGCCATCGGTGATGACACTCAGTTGGCCCGGGTGGGGAAGGGGCTCGCTTTCGGCCTCGTACTCGAGCATTGCTCCAGCTGTGGCTCGCTTGGTGCCGGCGAGAACCAATTCCACGAGTTCATCCGCGTCCTCGGCGTTGTCGCAGAAGTGCCACGCCGTGAACGTCTTGCTGGTGGTGGCGGAGCATTCACCGATCGATGCCAGGAACTCATTCCAGAGATTCTGCACGGAATCGGGGTTGGCGGGTACATCGGGCATGGCATTGAAAGGCAGGCGACGGGGTATTGATTCAAGAGCCTACAGGAGAGAACCGCGCGCTGGATTGAGCCCGTTTGATTCACGTTAAGCATTGCAGCTGATGAACATGGTTTGGTGCTTTCTCAAGATATTCTGCATGGTCAAAGGGGCTCCGCGCATTGACCCGATCAGACTCCATGTCCGATTCATCCCTCAACAACCTCTCCACCTTGATGGCCCACAGTGACTGAGTTCGAGCCTTGGCTCGGAACCTGGTTCGGGACCCCGACGCGGCCGAAGACTTGGCCCAGGAAGCGCTGGTGGTGGCCCTCGAGCATCCGCCTCGGCACGCGCAAAACTTGCGTGGTTGGCTGGCGCGCGTGCTCGAAAATCTTCACTTCCAGGGAGGGCGGCGACAGCAATGGATCGAGCCCAGCCTGCCCGCGGATGCTGAGAGAGGATCTAGCCCGGCGACTTATGAAGTGGTGGAACGAGCGGAAGCTCAACATCAAGTCGCCGAAGAAGTGCTGGCCCTGGAAGAGCCTTATCGCGGAACAGTCCTGCTGCGCTACTTTGACGATCTAACGCCCAAGGAAATCGCGGCCGAGCTGAATCTGCCTCTGGCGACGGTAACGAGTCGTCTGACCCGCGCGCACGCACAACTGCGGGAGCGACTCGACCGACGCAGTGGTCAAGACGGCAAGACATGGATGACCGCTCTTCTTCCAGTCCTTGTCCCACGCGGCCCGCTATTGGCCGTTGCTTCCGGAACCCTTGTCATGAGCACTCTCTTGAAAGTTACCCTCGCTGTCATCCTGTTTGGAGTGGGCTTCGTTGCGCTTCGGTCCTTTGGCGGGACCCCTTTGCAACCCGAGGCCATAACGGGAATCGCGAAGAGCCCTCCCTTTGAGGAAGTGCGCGCACCTGAGACAAAGGCTGCGACCATCGTGGAGCGCACATTGGCGACTGAAGAAACTCAGGAGGCGGTCGCGGCGACCCCTCCCGTTCCCGACCTCGCTGGCCATGTCTTCACCCCTGCAGGTGGACCGGCCGTGGGAGCGACAGTCGTTCTTGGGGCGGATGGAAAGTTGCGCTTCCTAGAGATGGGCACTGAGCCCGAAGAGAGCCTCGTCTGGTGCGAGACCGATAAAGCGGGGCGGTTTTGCTTTCACGACGTTCCGTCGGGAAAGACTCAGTTGACCGCAGGTATGCCTGGAAATGCTCCGAGTGAGCTCTTGGCCATTCAATTCGAGAAGGGTGAACCACAAACAAGTCTGGATCTAACCCTCCGCGTTGGCGTGCGCATCTATGGCGACGTTGTGCGCCGCGACGGCTCCATGGCGCGCAACCGAAAGCTGCGGCTACTCAAAGACGCAACCAGCACGGAAACCCATGGCATTCGCCTGATGCGCAATGTGCTAACCGACGACCAGGGTCGCTTCGACGAGAGCCACCTGTCTCCTGGAAGCTGGGGGCTCGTGTCCTTCCCAAGTGATGAGGAACTGATCGAGCTCGGTGGAACCATGCCCGAGCACATGATTCAGGCCACAGTGAAGCTTGAGGATGGGCAGGAGGAATTCATTGTGCTCGGTGCCAGGCCGGCGAGGACCGTGAAAGTTTCAGGCTTCGTTGAACGCAGAGATGGACCAGGCAAAGGTCTCATGCAGTGGATTGGCGAGTGTGAGGACCCGATGGGCAGTCAGGTGATCTCGACTGCCGACAAGGACGGCCATTACGAGACAGAGCTACCCTTTGGCGGTGCTTGGTATGTGCGAATCATGGCGTCGGACATCCACTCGGAGCATTACGTCGATGTGGCGCAGCAGGAGGAGTTTGAACAGGACTTTGTGCTCCCCACGGCCAGCGTTTCCGGTCGAATTGTTGATGAAATGGGTGCCGCGGTTGCTGGCGCATTGGTCTCGCACATGATTCTCCAGGGCAAGCCGTGTCGACTGTCGCTCTCCACAGCTGTGGATCGGTCCAAGAGCAAGAAGGACGGCAGTTTTCACTTTGTGGGAATGGAAGCGGGTACCTATCAGATCGGAGTCGTCCATAGCGAGCATGGCTCTTCTCAGGTTGCGACCGTCACGATCGAAGAACACCAAGAGCGCGATGGCCTCGAGCTTGTCCTGCAGCGCGGCGAGCGACTCTCCGGTGTCATTCTGGGACCCGAGGGCTTGCCGGTGAGTGCGGCCCCCATTTGGATCCAAGAGAGCTCCGGGCTCGTCTTGAACCCGATCAGCAAGGTGCACAGCAACAAACAGGGCGAGTTTGTTACGCCTCCACTGCCTCCGGGCGAGTACTCGGTGGTGTGTCAGGTGGGCGTTCTTGTTGGCTTCCTGGGGAAAATCACACCGGGTTCAGAAGGTGCCTCCCAGTTGGAAATCCAGCTTGAAGAGGGAGCTACCTTGAAAGTCCAGGCGCGAGCCGATGAGGAACTCGTGCGCACGCAAGTGCGTGTCCTCGATGAGCAGGGGCGCGTCTTTAGCGGCTTGCGGGACGCCACTGATCCATGGAGTTGGCGACGCTATCCTCTTGACTCAAGGACGCGCTGGATTGGGCCCCTACCCGAGGGGACGTACCGAGTGGCCGTGTATCTAGAGGGACGCAAGCCCCAGGAACGAGTGGTCTTCGTGACGCAGGGGGAGACAGGGGCAGTCGAGTTCCAGTTTTGACGGCCTCCTGAGGATCCAACGCAACCGTTGCACGATCTCTGGAATCCATTCCAGAGTGGGCTTGACGGATCGCTGGAGTGGTTCACACTCCTCGCTCGGTGGGCGAAATCCCTCGTCCCCCAGGCCCCCATTTACGCTAGAACCTCCGTGCGAGTTCAACAATCCTTGGTCACCAGCATGAAGCTGATGCTTGTGTTCTTCCTTTCCACTACCAGCCCAGCGAGCGCGTTCGCACAGGGACCACCAGCGGCTGTGCGTGTGGACACCGTGCGCGAAGAACTCGTCACGGAAGAACGCACCGTTACAGGCAGCTTGCGCGCAGCGCGACGAGTCGCAGTGGCCACCCGGGAGAAAGGCCTGGTAGTGAGCTTGCGAGTGAGCGAAGGCGACAAGTTGCTGGCGGGTCAAATGATCTGTCAACTGGATAGCACCCAGCTAGAGCTGGATCTCGCCATTCACCAGGCACAACTCTTGCCCGCCAAGGCGCTCGTGGGAGAGCGCACCACAGAAGTGGAACAGGCGCGCCGAGACTTGCGCGCGCTGGAAGTGCTGACGGAACGCAAAGCTGCCAACCCCAAGGAGTTGGAGGACGCACAAACTCGAGTTGCAGGAGCGCTGGCGAGATTGGACTCGGCCCGGGCGCAAGTGGCGGTCAAGTGGGCGGAGATCAAGAAGTTAGAGCAACGCATCCAGGACATGCGGGTCCTCGCGCCATTCGAAGGGACGGTCGTGAGCAAGACAGCAGAGGAAGGCGCCTGGCTAGCTGAGGGCGCTACGGTTGTTGAAATCGTCTCGGCCAACAAGTTGGAGGTCTGGTTGGACGTGCCGCAGTCTCTATTCTCGGCCCTGGCCAAGCACTCCGGACCAATCCGCTACAAGTTGGGCAACTCGGAACAGGACCACGTATTGAAAGAGTACGTCGTGATTCCGGACGTGAGCGCTCGTGGCCGGATGTTTGCACTGCGTGGGCCAGCGACAGGAGGCGTTGAGTTTGCCAGTGGCATGAGCATTCTTGCGCATGTGCCGACCTCCAAGGTCTCAAAGCAAATCACCATTCACCGCGATGCGATCTTGCGCAATGAGGCGGGTGCTTTCGTGTATGTCGTTGTTCCTGCGAGTGGAGAGGGCCCGGCGAACGCGGCTCCAGTCAGCGTGCAAACGCTATACGAAACGAATGACCGAACGGTGATTCGTACTGGAAGCTTGCAAGCAGGCACACAAATTGTGATCGAGGGCAATGAGCGTCTCTACCCAATGGCACCCATCCAGCCCAGCGAGTCGACGCCCAACCCAGCACCTAAGAGCGCAAAGGAACGTAACCAATGAACGTCGTTCCGAGCGCTATCCGTCAACCGGTCACGGTGGCGGTGGGAGTGATCTTGATCCTGTTGGCGGGAGTTGTGGCCTTGCGCCGCATTCCGATTCAATTGACCCCCAATGTGGAGGACACGGTGATTGCGGTCACCACCCGGTGGGACGGGGCCAGTCCAGAGGAGATCGAGCAAGAGATCATCGACCTGCAAGAGGAGAAGCTGCAAGGAATCGCCAACGTGCAGCAGATGACGAGCACCTCTCTTCAAGGGTCAGGGACCATCAAGCTCAAGTTCTCCGTCGGAACTTCGAAGGAGTTGGCGTTGCGCGAAGTCAGCGACAAATTGCGGCAGGTGCCCACCTATCCCGACAACGTGGACGAACCTGTGGTGGAAGCGTCAGACCCCGAGAACAGGGACTACATCGCCTGGATCATTTTCGAAACGAGTGATCAAAACCTGGATATTCGAACCCTGCAGGACTTCGCCGAGGATCGCATCAAGCCAATCTTCGAGCGGGTCGATGGGATCGCGGCAATCAACGTGCTCGGCGGACGGGCACGCGAGACACACGTGAAGGTCGATCCAGCCCTACTGGCCCAGCACGATGTTGGTATCTCGCAACTCGTAGCGGCACTCAGGCAAAACAACCGGACCATGTCGGCGGGACTTGTAAGCGAGAACAAGTACGACGTCCGGTTGCGCATGGTGAATCAATTCACTTCCGTCGAGCAGGTGGAGGAGACCGTGATCGCTCAGGCCGAGTCGGGCCCAGTGTACGTCAAGGATGTGGCTGTAGTGCTGGAAGCCTTCAAGGAGGCGGGCAGCTTTGTGCGCTCCAAGGGTCGGGCCGTGATCGCGATCAATGCTCAGAAAGAAGTGGGCGTCAACGTGATCGAAGTCATGGACGGGCTGAAGCTTGCCATGGCCGGGATGAACGAAGAGGGTGGCTTGCTTGATTCTCAGGCCCTGAATTTAGGGCTCGATGGAACACTGTCCCTCAGCCAGGCCTACGACCAAACGGTCTACATCGACGATGCACTCTTGCTCGTTAAGGACAACATCTGGCTTGGTGGAGGGCTCGCGATTCTCGTGCTCATGCTGTTCCTGCGCTCCATCCGCAGCTCGGGAATCATCGCTCTGGCCATTCCGATTTCGATCATCGGTGCCGTGGCCGCCATGATCACGATCGGGCGAACGGTCAACGTCATCAGTTTGGCGGGGATGGCCTTCGCCATTGGAATGGTCGTGGACAACGCGATCGTCGTTCTCGAGAACATCTACCGTCACCTTGAGAAAGGCAAGCCACCTTTTCAGGCGGCTCTGGACGGCACGCGCGAGGTTCTCGGCGCTGTGGTCGCGGCGACGTTGACCACAATAGTTGTCTTCATTCCAATTCTTCTCATTCAGGACGAGGCGGGGCAACTCTTCCGTGACATCGCCCTCGCCATCGTCACAGCGGTATTCCTGAGTCTTGTGGTCTCGGTCACGGTCATCCCGACATGTGCGGCCCGATTGCTGTCGCTAGGCAAGAACGCACAGGGGCAAGCCAAGAAGCGCTGGCGCATGCCATTCTTTGGATCGATTCCGGATTGGATCGGGAACTTCACTTACTGGGTAGGCGGAAGTGTGTTTGCACGCTTGGTGATTGTGATCGCTTTGACAACCGCGTCAGTGGTCGGAAGCATGAAGTTGATGCCGCCCGCGGATTATCTCCCCACGGGTAACCGCAACTTGGTCTTCGGGCTTCTGATCCCGCCACCGGGCTACAACCTTGATAAGTCGAGCGCACTCGCCGAGCGTCTCGAAGAAACGGTGCAGCCGTTTTGGCTCGCGGGTGAGCAAGAGTTCGGCAGCCCGGCCTACGAACAGGCGAAGTCGGAGTTGCCGGCCATTCCGACCTTCGACTACTCGAAAGGGAAACCCGGCGAACCCGTTGTACCTCCGCCGCTCTCCAACTACTTCATCGTGAGTTTTCCGGGCACCATGTTTCACGGTGGGATCAGCACGGAGGGGAAGCGCGTCACAGATCACCTGGCTTTGTTTGGGCACGCTACACGAGCCGATCAGGCTCCCGGCGTGTTGGCCTTCGCTTTTCAAGTCCCTCTCTTTCGCTTGGGTGGCGCCACCGGCTCGGCGGTGAACATTAACCTTTCCGGTGATGACCTCGAAGAGGTCAGTGCTGCTGCATCGGCGGTGTTCCTCGACATGATGAACCTCTACGGCCCGCGGGCCGTGCAGCCCAATCCCAGCAACTTCAACCTTCCTGGTCCGGAGCTACAAGTGATACCGAACTTGAGGCGTCTGAGCGAGGTAGGGCTCTATCCCCAGGATCTTGGACTCGCCATTCAGGTGCTCGGAGACGGTGCCATCATCGGCGACTACCGCGTGGGCGGTAAGAACATCGATCTGCGAGTCATGTCCAAGGAGTCCCGGAGTCGCAGCTCCATGGCGACGATTGGAGAAACCCCATTGGCCACTCCCTTCGGTGGTGTGGTTCCCATCGAGTCTCTGGGGAGGTTGCAACGGGTGAACTCCGCGCCGCAGATCAACCGGCTTGGTCGTCGCCGCTGCGTCAGTTTGCAGTTCACGCCGCCGCCGGATCTCTCCCTGGAAGAAGCGATTGATGCTGTGGAGCTCTTGCTAGCGAAGCACCGTGCGGACGGGTCCATTCCCGTAACAGTGGCCACCTCCTACACGGGCTCGGCCAGCAAGCTCGCCTCCGTACAAGAGGCGATGTTTGGGGACGGCACATTGGTGGGAACTCTCAGCAGCGCGATGGCGCTGGCCTTGTTGGTGGTCTATCTATTGATGTGCGTCTTGTTCCAGAGCTTCCTGCGTCCGCTGATCATCATGTTCAGTGTTCCGCTGGCAACCCTTGGCGGCTTTGCTGCTCTCTATGGCGTTCACCTTTGGAGCCTGGAGGATCCCTACATGCCACTCCAGAGCCTCGACATTCTGACCCTCTTGGGCTTTGTGATTTTGATCGGCGTGGTTGTCAACAACGCGATCCTGATTGTGCATCAGACTCAAAACTTCATCACGGGGGGCGACGGGCCACCCATGGAAGCGCGCCGCGCCATCGCGGAGGCCGTTCGTTCCCGGGTGCGTCCCATCTTCATGGGAACCATGACCTCGGTAGGAGGAATGGCCCCCTTGGTCTTCATGCCTGGATCTGGATCAGAGCTTTATCGCGGGCTCGGAAGTGTGGTAGTTGGTGGGCTGATCTTGTCCACGATCTTCACGCTCTTCCTGGTGCCGGCTCTGTTGAGTCTGCTCACTCAGCTTCAAGGACGGCTTGGAACCATTCGAAAGTCCGGAACGCTCGCGCTTGGCGTAGAAAGCGCGCGTGCACTGGGAGGGCTGCTGCTGTTGTCCTCCCTGTTCCATGGTTGTGCATCTCCGGAGTCCAATACCTCCCCTCGCATGCACGCACTGATGCAGGAAGTCGTGCAGCGGGAATTGCGACAGTTGGATCGCACCGGGAGCGCACCGGCCAAGTCGGTGGACTCGGGGGAAGAACTGCGCGCAGCGCTCGGGGATAGGTTGCCCGAGATCGAAGAACAAGGGGGGCCCCAGTCCTATGCCGATTTAGACCTCGTGACACCCCCGAGCCTCGACGGTTTGGCTCACGGACCGCGGCCTATTGACCTGGTGTGGGCCGTGACTCGCGCTTCCGAAAACAATCTCTCGATTCGGCTCTCCCGCGAACAGGTAGGCATGGACCGCGAAGAGTCGGAAGCGGCCGATGCAGATTTTGACACCACCTTGTTCGCGGACGTGCAGTTAGATCGCAGGGATGAACCCAACGTGGTGCCGACACTCGGGGGGATTCCCCTGGGCGCTCGACGTAGCCGATCCGATGTCGGGACCTTCAGTGTAGGCGGGCGACAGTTACTGGAAGCCGGTGGGTGGGTCGAGGCCTCTACATCGTTGCTCTGGACGGACAACCGGACCCAGGGTATTGACCTCAATCCCGACCCGGGCTTCCGCTCGGGCGTGGCTCTCAGTATTTCCCAGCCTCTGCTGCGCGGGAGCGGTCAAGATATCACGCGCTACAACCAGACACTGTTAGAGCACCAACTGGAACGCTCCGAGCAGGACTTGAGCCAACAGCTAGCGCTTGTGATGGAGGCTGCAGAGCTTGCCTATTGGGACTTGCAGGAGGCCTGGAAAACACTAGGCATTCAACAGCAACTGACCGAGCGTGGTGAGGAGGTGGAACGGGTGCTACGCGAACGGCGTGCGTTCGATGCTTCGCCCGCAGAGTACTCCGACTCGCTTGCAACACTACAAAATCGGCGCGCCAACATCGTGCGCGCTGGTCGCCTCGTGGCGCTGGCCTCCGACCGTTTGAAGCAGGTCGTCAATGACCCGCAAGTGCCCCTCTTGTCCGAGGAATTGTTGCGCCCATCCGAAGACCTTGGCGCTCCCGAGTACGCAGAGTCTCTAGAACGATTGATTTTGCTCGCACTCTCCCAACGTCCAGAAGTGGAGCGCGCCGTGCTTGGGATCGAAGACGCAGACCTGCAACGCCGCGTGGCAGAAAATCTACAAGATCCCACCTTGGACTTGCGGGCGGGTGGCGTTGTCAGTGGTCTCGACGACGGAGCAGGTGATGCGTACTCCAATCTCGTGACGGATGATCACTACAGCCTCTTCCTGGGTCTGTCCTTCGAACTGCCCGTGGGCAACCGGGCAGCGGCGGCCCGAGAACGGCAAGCGCTCCATCAGAACCGAGCCGCTATTCTTGCCTATGAACAAGTGGTGAGAGCCGTCCTGCTCGAGGTCAAGACTGCGTTGCGCAACGTCCGCACCAACGCGACCCTGGTCGAGGCCTCAAAAAACGTCCGTCTCGCCCAGACGGAGAACCTGCGTGCCCTGAGCGCTGAGCGTGAGCAACGCAGCGAACTATCACCCGAGTTCCTGAATCTGCTCTTTCAGCGCCAAGAGCGTCTCGCTTTGGCTCAACTGGCTGAGGTTCGGGCCTTGGCAGACTACAATCGATCCCTTGCCACCCTACATCGCGTTCTCGGCAGCGGAATGCGTAGCGAACGAATTGAACTGAGAACACCATGACGCACGGAGCCCACGACCACCCCATTGATCCCCGCAACGAACAGGTCCTTGTGGACCTCAACGGGAAACTGACCCCAAAGGCTCAAGCGACCGTTTCCATCCTGGACAGCGGTTTCGTCCTTGGGGACGGCATCTGGGAAGGGATGCGCCTCCACGAAGATCGTGTCCCATTCCTCGACCGACACTTACGTCGGTTGTTCGACGGTGCCCGGGCGATTGACCTGGACCTGGGCGTCACCCGCGAAGAGTTAACGCAACGCATCGCGCGCGTACTCAAAGCTAACGGCATGCACGATCATGTGCACATGCGGTTGATGGTGTCGCGTGGCGTGAAACTCACTCCCTATCAAGATCCTCGGGCCACCATCTCGGGTCCAACAATTGTGATCTTGCCGGAATACAAGGCGCCGAGCGAAGCTGTCTACACAAAGGGCCTGAAGCTGTTCACCGTGCACGTGCGTCGCGGACGCCCCGATGTGCAAGACCCGCGTTTGAACACGCACTCCAAGCACAACTGCATTCAAGCGTGCATCCAGGCCGCGAAGGCGGGCGCAGATGAGGGATTGATGCTCGACCCCCAAGGGTTTGTGGCGACCTGCAATTCAACGCACTTTTTCATCGTGCACCGTGGACAGGTTTGGACCTCGAGCGGCGACTATTGCCTCGACGGGATCACGCGTGGCCTCGTGATCGAAATCGCGAAGGAAGCAGGTCTTGAGGTCCAACAACGGAATTTCAGCCTGTCGGATGTTTATGCCGCGGACGAGGCCTTTGTGACGGGCACATTTGCCGGACTCGCATCGGTAGGAGACATCGATGGGCGCGCGTTCAACGGTCCGTTTCCCGGGCCGATGGTGAAACGTCTGTGTGGGCTCTACCAAGACAGAATTCTCCAGGAGCCAGAACTACCGGGCCTTAAATAGATCGCTCACTTCATGACAAGCACAGTACGTATCGCCATGTGGTCCGGCCCCCGGAACATCTCCACCGCACTGATGCGGTCCTTCGATAATCGGGATGACTCGGTGGTTGTTGACGAACCCTTCTACGCGTTCTACCTGAATGAGACGGGCGCGGGTCACCCTGGCACGGCTGAGATTCTAGAGAGCCAACCGACCTCTTGGTCAACCGTCGCCGAGAGCCTGTTGCGCCCGCTAGCGGCGGGCGAACGGGTCTTCTACCAAAAGCAAATGGCTCATCACCTTCTGCCC
>JBLIMI010000020.1:0-14768 GCA_047638655.1 Minisyncoccia bacterium
TGGAGCCCACCGGCGCTCAATCGCGGGGGGCGCGGTCGCGTTGGGCCGGGCGCCCGCTGTTGTTTTGACTTGCTGGGCTACATGGGCAACCCAGGCAAGGCTCCTCGTGTCCTACGGTGTGTAGGTCACGGTCCAGGCGTTGCTGAAGTTGAAGCCTGCGCCCGTGCAAGGGTTCATCGGGTCGCGGTACCAGAACTGGTAGTTGGTGGGGATGCCCATGTTTGCCACGGAGCCAAGCGGTGCACCAGTTCCGGTGCCGCCAGCGTTGAACTCGGTGAAGGTCGTAGATCCCATCGAGGTGATTTGGACCTGTGAGCGTGCTGCGCCCATTCCGACCGTGCAAATCAGGCCGTCACCGGCGGGAATTGAAACCTGGTTGTCGTTCTTCAGCAAGAGACCGGGCTTGTCGCCAGGGATACCGGAGATATCGAACTGGAAGGTGTCACTAGAGAAGCTCGCGTTGCCTGAGCCGACCATGACGGCGCCAGCACCGCTCGTGTTGAGACAACCTGCGCCAGGAGCACCGTTCGCGCTGCAGGGGCAGGCCGTACCGCTTCCGTCGCCGAAGCAGTAGGCCACGCCGACGTTGCCCGAGGGCTCAATCTGAATTCCATTGACCGACTCGAAAGAAGCGATCGCCGTGATGTCGAGGTGCAGGGTTCCTGCTGTGACTGTGGCCGTGTGCTTGGCGTAGGTGACGCCTTGCACGTGGCTACCCGACCAGGGCGCGCCGCCCACGGCTTGTAGGCCATCACCTGACTCACTGCAGTTCACACCAGTGACAAAGCCGGTCTTGCTGTCGGGTGCCTGGGCGTAGGTGTAGATGTCATAGACGCCGTTCGCCAAGCCTGCGAAATCGATGGTCTCGACTCCGCTGCCGTAGGCGATGTCCTGCATCAAGTTGCCATCTTCGCCGCCGTAGGTCGGGTTCGAGAAGAACAGCTCGAGGCTCATCGAGGCGGACACGGTCATGACCACGCTCGTGGGAGCGCCGGCCTTGTCGACCAAGGGGAAGATTGACGTGCCACCGACTAGAGCGGAGTTCCACGTGCCTGCCGTTCCTGCTGCCCCGTAAGCCGGGCCAGTTGGGGTGAAACTGAAGGAGTCATCGAAGTCGATGTTGATTCCCTGTGCGCTTGATGCCGCAGATATAGCGGCGACGAGGGCAAGGGGCAGGGCACATGTGCCCAGGATACGGTTGATGCTACTCATGACTAAGGGACCTCTCTTTCGGAGCAGAATGTGTTGTCAGGAATGGACCATGAGGGGCCAGTTTTTGACTGAACCCAACGTCCACGTAACAATGTTAAAGGGGTGCTTGGTTCCGTGGGGATGGAATTCTCAGAGTCGCGATATATTACATCGCCTAGGCCTTGCGTTCCGGTCTGGAAGCCCAAGATTGGCACCGGCTGGGCCTGAGCGCCCATTTGCTTCCAGGGCAGTGGTATTGGCCGTGTTGACAGCCTTCTATAGAATCACCCAATTCGGCGCGTTAGGCTCCCACTAAAAGACGAAAGGGCATCCCAACCTCCGGAATCTTGAGTCCCGGGTGCTCTTGGGGGACGTTTGGACCGTGAGATCGCGTTTGGCTTGCCGTGAGTTACGCGACTCGACCCACGGCCCCCCTGGAATCCGCGATTTTGCAGGGGCTGGGCTTGGACCGTTCCCCAACGGGCCGAGCACGACATCACACCAGTTGATTCACTTCATGCCCTGTTCTACACCTGGATTGCGCCCTCTCCTTGCCTTCGTGGTCACTCTCTTTGGAACTGCACTCGCTTGGGGTCAGGGGACCGGCGCCCCATTGTCCGGGCAAACCAGCCCTGGGCAAGAGCAGTCGAGCGCAGACCAGGGGGCCCTAGGAGTGCTCTCCCTGGTCGCTCCCCAACTCGATCGTTTCCCGGTTCGCGGGACCTTGCCCGTGCCTCGTGGCACCCTGGTCCCCGGTATCGACAACGAGGGCTTTTCCCTGCGGACTCGCGATGGCGCCATTTGGTCCGCCCAGGCGGAGGTGGTTTCGCGTTATCCCAATCCAGGCTGGGGTGCCGATGTGATCGAGTTGATTGCGTTCGTGAAACGGCCGGACGGAATCCAGCCGGGTCAGGAACTGCGTTTGGAGGTTGTGCGCGGAAATGGAGCCACTGGCGAGCACTCTCGGTTTCCTTCGGTCAGGGATGTGCTGCGTGCGCCGGAGTCCGTCGTGCTTCGCACCCGCGACGTTTTTGACAATCAATACCGGGCGGACCTCTTGACCGATTTCAGAGAGCGCGACACAGATCTGCGCTTGTTGCGTTCGGGTCCAGTGGCCTTCCAGGTGCGCACCCACGAAAACCTTGTACCGCGACAGCCCCAGGGAGGAGCTTCCGCCACCTTGCCGCACTTGATGGGGATTCATTCCTACATCACTACCTGGAAGGACATGGAGCTGATTTGCATCGACCTGCGTGTGCACAACGGACACGAGGGGCGTGACCCACAAGACGTCCAGGATGATCCAATGGGAAAGGTTTACTTCGATGGACTGGAACTGGAAATTCCGACGGGCTGGCACGTCTACCAGTCCTACCCGACCCCGTCGATGGGCGGCGAACGTCCCGAGGGCGGTCACCGCGTTAGCGAGTTGCTGTCGCCGCTTGCGGACGGCAAGTTGCACATGATGCATCCGCAGTCGCAATTTCATCGCCGGCTTGTGCTCTACCGCGCTGGCTCAAAGGAGCTCGCACGCTTGCTCGTACAGGAAGGCAACCTCGCGTATTGCCAGGGCGGCACCAACTCCGATGATCAGGAGTACTGGTCCTGGTGGAATCCTTCTAGCGCTCGCTACTGGTCGCAGAACATGCCCTTGCCCGATCTTTCCTACCTGCAGACAAAGACTCAAGCGCAAGCGGAGTTGAAAGGGGACTTCAACGAGTTGCACAGCGCCTTGACCCATGGGGTTCCCGGTCCCTGGCCGGTGGTGTCGCCGATGCTCGGTTGGGCCCATCCCTATGGGTACACGACGGGCGGTGCTGTCGGTGGGGCAGGAATTCACTTCTTCGATGGTGTTAGAACGGCTTGGGCTGCTTCTACGCATGGTTATCGGCTGTTTCAGATGACCCACCGCATGTACACCGAACGTCACGCAACGACGCTTTATCAGCTCAACGGTGATGCCTATCACATGGAAGACTGGCTTGAGCAAGGGAGCGCAGGGGTCTTCTTGCCCACCTGGATTTGGCTTGTTCCTTGGCTCACTCTTGGGGATCCCTACGGCTTCGGCTCGGCGCCCACTTTTCAAGTGGAAGCGGTGATCGCGCGTGGGCTTCAACCGGACTATGAGGCAGATCTACTTCTGCACAACTACATCGACACTCACCACCTGATTCGCTACACCCGATCGGCAAAGGTCCTCGCTTGGCTTGGCAATGACGCCATCGCGAAAGATGACTTGATCATGCAAGGGGAGCTTTGTCGCGCGACCTATTGTGAGTTCCCGCAGACCTCTGACGGCCAGATGATTTCCACCGGCATGCTTGCTGATCGAAATTTTGTGGATCAACAACCCGGGGATGGATTTTGGATCGACCGCGGGGAGGGTTGGGTGATCGATACGGCGACAACCGCCTACGCATTGGCCAGTCAGGATTGGCGCAGCCGTGCGCATCACTGGTTCGACACCATTGTCGATATCGTGCGTCGTGGGCAATCCGACTGCAGCGGAACGATCATGTCGAGCCCCACCCTCAACCATCTCGGAGGCCAGTACCGCGTTGTGCAGTCCATCTCCGAGTGCATTCTAGAAAACGCGTTGTGGGGCATGCGCACAACCGTCTATGACGGCGAAGACGAGCAGCGGGTAACGGATCTGAATCGCGTCTTGCGCAGTTCCGCCTATGCGATGATCTCCGATCCGGTTTGGGACAATTCCACGTCGGCAGCTCACTTTTACACGGCGCTTGGACCGTACGACCAATCGCTCCCTAGCTTCTGCGGTAACGTTCCGGCCGACGGCTTCGACGGAACCGATGGCTGGCAAATCTGGAACATGTTCGTCTTTGGCTTCGAGTTGACGGGAGACGTGAGATTCTTGCAACGAGCCACGGACCTCGCGGGGGGGACCCTGACCCCAGAATCGATCGGCATGGACCAGCACCCAGGAGAGCTTGAGACCCGGGCTGGGATGATTTCCTTCCTGCAGACGGTGCTCGGATTTTGACCTAGGGAGAGATGGGACTAGGATCTCGGCTCGCCCATCCCCTCGGCACCTGCCCCAATCTCCCATGCGCCTCCTTGAATCCGCGCCGTTGCTCCTCGCCGGGCTCTTTGCCTGCGCCGCCCCCGATGCGGCCACCACCGACTTCGCGGATCTCTCGACGGAAGTCAGCGTCAAGCCCGGGATCAATGAGTCCTGGAAGAGTGACGAGATCGACCCGCTGATTGGGCGCCTCGAAGGCGAGAGCCGCGAAATCTACGCTCAGCAGGCGCTCATCGCGGCCGTTGTGGGTCCTGCCAAGGGCGCCGAAATCGCTGACGTGGGGGCCGGATCGGGCTTCATGTCCCACTTGTTCGCCGGGCTGGTGGGCCCTGAAGGCACGGTCTTCGCCGTGGACATCAATGGAGCCCTGCTGGATCACGTTCAGGAGGGTGCTCGAGCCAAGGGGCTGGAGAACATCGAATCGGTGGTCTGCACCGAAAAGAGTGCTGAGCTCGCCGCCGAGTCGGTGGACATGGTCTTCATCTGCGACACCTACCATCACTTTGAGTACCCGATGAACACCATGAGCTCGATTCACAGCGCCTTGCGGCCTGGTGGACAGCTGGTCGTGGTCGAATTCAAGCGCATCCCTGGCGTCAGTCGAGATTTCATCATGGGCCACGTGCGGGCCGGGCAGTCCGTCTTTCAGGCGGAGATCGAAGCGGCGGGATTCGAATTGATCGGGGAACACCCGCTCGAGGGGCTTCAGGAGAACTACATCCTGCGCTTTCGCAAAATCTAGAACTCGCGAAACGGCGCCGCAGCCGTAGAGGGCTATAGGATTTTGGCGGTGCCGATCCCCCGAGATCTAGGGGGAAATCGCTGACGAGGTGCTTGCCCCCATAGGGGGGCCCCCGCGCGGCCGTGGTGGCCGTATACTCTTTGCCCCGCTGTTCAGGCTGGGAAGAGGTTTTGGGTCTCCAGAACGGACCTGGGATTGACGATATCCCCCCCGGCTGCGGCTCACTAAACCACGCCCTGCCAGCGACTTGAGACCGGATTCTCTCCGTCCTCCCCGATCCCCCCTGCATGTTGACCCGATCCCGCGACTGCCGCCGTTTTTTGCTCCTCGCCCTCGTTCTCGCGGGGACCGCGCAGCCTGCCTTGGCGTATATCGGACCTGGCGCGGGCATTGCCGCCGCCGGTTCCTTGTTGGTGCTTGTGGGCACCTTCGCCTTGGCGCTGGGCATCATCTTGCTATGGCCGATCAAGGCTGTGCTCAAGATCTTCACGTCAATGGGCAAGAGCCAAGCCAAGGTCAAACGCGTCATCGTGGTTGGCCTCGACGGACTCGATCCGGGCCTCGCGCAGAAGTACATGGACGAAGGGCGCATGCCCAACTTCAAGAAGCTAGCGGAGGAGGGGCACTTCTCGACGCTTGCGACCGCATGTCCCTCGATCTCGCCCGTGGCGTGGTCGAGCTATGCGACTGGCGTGGACGCCTCACGTCATAACATCTACGACTTCTTGACCCGCGACCCATGCTCCTATCTGCCGGTACTCTCCTCGAGTGAGGTGGGCGTCACGCCGCGGGACATCAACTTGGGCGTCACCAAAATTCCGTTTGGGTCGAAGCCGTTCTATCGCTTCCTGCAGAAGAGCCAGCCGTTTTGGAAGCTCCTGGGCGCAAACAACGTTTGGTCGTCGATCATTCGTGTGCCTATCACCTTCCCGCCGCAGAAATTCAAGAATGGCACCCTGCTCTCGGGCATGTGCGTGCCGGACATTCAAGGCACCCAGGGATCGTTCGCGTTTTACTCAACCAAGAAGCGAGCCGACGGTATCCAGTTCGGTGGTCAACAATACACGGTGAATCGGCGCGGCAATGTGATCGAGTCCAAGCTCACCGGCCCTCCCGGATCGGACGGCAACCGCATGAAGGTTGAGTTCAAGGTGGAGCTTGATGACGCCAAGCGTGAAGCCACGTTCACCATCGAGGGCGAGACGCACACGGTGGGCTACCGTGAGTACACCCCCTGGATGCGCGTTCCCTTCAAGGGCGTGACGGGGATCGTGCGACTCTACATGCACATTTGGGAGGGCGACAACATCGGCATTTACGCTACGCCGATCAACATCGATCCCGATTCTCCCGCGATGCCGATTTCGCATCCATTCGTCTATTCGATCTACTTGGCGAAGCTTTTCGGCCCTTTCTCCACCCTTGGCTTGGCGGAGGATACCTGGGCACTCAACGAGCGTGTCGTGGACGAAGAGGCTTTCCTGAAGCAAGCATGGCTCATTTTTGACGAGCGCAAGACCATGCTTTGGGATGTGCTGGCCAAGACCAAGAAGGGCTTCGCGACTGTAGTCTTCGATACGACCGATCGTATCAGCCACATGTTCTATCGCTACCTTGACCCGGAGCACCCGGCGAACGTTGGCAAGGACACCGAGACACACAAAGACGTTATCCCCGAGCTCTACGGAAAGATGGATGACTTCCTGGCCGAGATCCAGGAGAAGATCGGGGACGACCCGGACACGGTCTTGATGGTCATCTCCGACCACGGTTTCACGACCTTCCGTCGGGGTGTGAACCTCAACACCTGGCTCAAAGAGGAAGGCTACCTCGTTCTGAAAGAAGGCAAGGAAACCTCCGGCGACTACTTGCGCGAGGTGGACTGGGAGAAGACCAAGGCTTTCACACTGGGTCTCACTGGCATCTTCATCAACCGCAAAGGTCGGGAGTCTCAGGGCATCGTCTCTAACGAGGAGTTGCCCGGCTTGTGCCAGGAGATCAAGGAGAAGCTCGAGAAGCTGCTCGATCCCAAGAGCGATGAGCGTGTTGTGCGCGAAGCGTTCATCACCAAGAAGATTCACTCGGGTCCCTACGCCGATGCAGCGCCGGATCTCTTGATCGGTTACCACCGTGGCTTCCGCCATTCATGGGACTGCGCTACGGGCGCCGTTTCCGCGGAGATCTTCACGGACAACACCAAGTCCTGGTCGGGTGACCACTGTGTGGACCCCCGGCTTGTGCCCGGTGTCTTCTGGTGCAACCGTGAGGTTCCCGCTGAGAGTCCGGAACTGGTGGACATGGCGCCGACCATGCTCGACCTCTTCGGTTGTGATATCCCGCCCTACATGCAGGGCAAACCGCTCTTCAATCCGGGCGCTAAGCCCGGCAAGAAAGTGGCATCCCCAGGCCAGGACCAGAAGGAGGCCAGCTGATGTCCCGTCGTTTTCAATCCGTCCTGATTGCAGGACTTGTGGGTGGAGCAGGAATGCTGCTGATGTCCCTGGGGTCCGGGGTCGTCGGCCCCGCGCCCACGGTCGCTGCCCCTTCAGATACGGAACATCCCCGTCTCGTGGTGCTTGGCATCGACGGCATGGATCCAGAGATCTTGGCCGAAGCGATCAAGCTGTATCCCGACCGGATGCAAAACTTCAAACGGCTCGTGGACGAAGGGGGACTGCACTCCCTCGGCACCTCGGTGCCTCCCCAAAGCCCCGTTGCCTGGTCTAACTTCATCACGGGACGCAACCCGGGTGGACATGGCATCTACGACTTCATTCACCGGGACCTTGCCACTCGCGAGGGCATCCCTGGCAACATCGTCATGGAGGACGCCGACGAAGTCGAGCTCTGGGGCGAGTGGAAGTTCCCGCTCGGTGGCAGTTCCGACACGAATCGCACAGGCGAGTCGTTCTGGGTCACCCTCGCGCAGCACGGTGTGCCCGCCGACATTTGGCGAATGCCCGCCAACTTCCCTGTGGAACCGGCCGAGGGCGTCTCATTCCCCGGGATGATGACTCCAGCGCTGGACTCCGCCTACGGTCTCTACAAGATCTACACGTCGGACCCACCCGTCGACAAGGATCCCCACGACGGTAAGTACGTCCAAGTGCGCGAGACGAATGGTGTCATTCGGACCACGATCGAGGGCCCTCCGAACAGCTTCAAGCAAGGCGATCCGAACGAGTCGACAGAGTTGGTGTTCTACGTGGATCACGACAGCAACGCTGTCGCCATCGAGGGCAATGGACAGGTGATCGTGCTGGAGCCGGGCGAGTGGAGCGACTTCATCACTCTCGAGTGGGAGTTGCTTCCCATGGGCGCCATGAACATGACCGGTGTGGTGCGCTTCTACTTGCGCTCCATTGAACCCGAGTTCGAGCTCTACGCTTCACCGGTGAACATCGACCCCGTTTCTCCCATATCTCCCGTTTCTGAGCCTTCCTCTGCAAGCGCCGAGCTCGTGGACGCGATCGGGATGTACTACACCCAGGGTATGGCGGAAGAGGTCAACGCTCTCAAGGGCGGCGCGCTCGACGACAAGGAGTTCATGCAACAGACCAAGTTGGTGTACGACCAACGGGTGAAGATGATGGACTACGCCCTCGACCAGTACATGGGAAAGGATGGCGGACTGTTCTTCTTCTACTACTCAACGGTCGATCTGAATTGCCACATGATGTGGCGCTTCCACGACGGCGATCATCCCCAGTACAAGGACATTGCAGAGCTGGCCGAGCAGGACTCATCCGAATGGTCTGGCCGTGAAGGTAGCCAGTGGAAGGATGTCGTTTACGACCTCTACTTGCTCATGGACCCGGTCCTCGGAAAGCTACGCGAGCGCGTAGGCGACGACACACGTGTGATCGTCATGAGTGATCACGGATTCGCTCCATGGCGACGCAAGTTCAGCCTCAACCGTTGGCTGCATGACGAGGGCTACCTAGTCTTCCGCGACGGCTTTGGTCCGGAACTGGCCCGCGAGGATCCCAACTACAAGCAGGTCTCCATGGCTGCTGCTCACGGAAATTCTAGCCCTGTCGATTGGAGCAAGACACGCGCTTATGGCATGGGCTTCAATGGCCTCTATCTCAACCTCGCTGGCCGTGAACGGGATGTTCCCGAAACGCCCGAGGATGAGTCCGGAATCGTCAAGCCCGGGGCCGAGGCGGACGCGCTTCTCGTCGAGATCAAGGCCAAGCTGGAGGCTTACCGCGACACAGACGGCACCCAAGTGGTGTTTGTCGCCGACCTGGCCAAGGACGTCTATCAAGGCGAGCGCATGGCCGAAGCCCCAGACATGCAAGTGGGTTACAACGCCGGCTACGGTAACTCGGATGCCTCGTCTCTCGGGCGAATTCCGAGCTACGTGATCGCGGACAACGAGGGCGGCACGTTCAACGGGAACCATCTGATGGCCCCCGAAGTCGTCGCTGGCATTCTGCTCACCAACGGCGAGGTCTTGTCGGGAGCTCATGCCCTCGAAGACCTGACCATTGAAATTTTCAAGCACTACGGCATCCAGCCCGGAAAAGGCCAAAATGGTCATCCGGTGCTGAAGTAGACCGTCGGCTCCCAATTATTCCACATCTACGACTCAGCACGGGGCCAGTCGGCCCCACTACAACAGGACCAAGACCATGTTCGGCGGCGGCAACAAAATCAAACTCGACAAGGACCTCATCGACCGTGTGAAGAAAGTTTCGGAGATCGCAGGCTACGCGTCTCATGAGGAATTCATCACCCACGTCATCGAGCGCGAATTGGCGCACTTTGAGGAAGGCGACTCCGATGACGACATTACCGAGAAGTTGCGCGGGCTGGGCTACATCAGCTAGCTCCTGCATCTGACGTCCTGCACCAAATTACTGCGACCCCCCATAGCGACGAATGAACGCCCTCAACGGCTTTATCACCAAGCTCTTTGATGCCGTCTTGACGCCCCTCGAAATGATGGGCACCGAGCTAGCGTTGATCCTCATCAGCGGAATCTTCGGAGCCGTGGCGTTGGTCGTGTTCAAGCACATCAGCAGCCAGGCTGGAATCAAGGGCGCCAAAGACAAGATCAAGGGCCACATGATCGCTATTCGGATCTACCAGGACGACTTGGTCGTGGTGGGTGTTTCGGTGGTCAAGGTGCTTACACGCAACCTGCAATACGTCTTGCTGAACTTCGGGCCGTTCATTCCGATGGCGCCGCTGTTCGTCTTTGTGGTGGCCCAGACGGTAGTTCGTTACGGCTTTGATCCCATGCCCGTTGTGACCGCGGAAGAGCGCGAAGCGATGCTTCCTGGAGCCGGTAGCGAATTCAAGGTGTTCATGAAGTCCGGGCAGGAAGCCAAGGCAGCTGAACTCGAGATCATTTGGCCAGAAGGCCTGACTCCTGTTTCTCCCCTGATTCGCAACGCTTCGCGTGGCCGTGCCTTCCAGGAGTTCGTGGCTAGCGCCCCCGGTGACTACCAGATCGAAATGAGATTTACCGATGGGTCTTCATTCACCAAGGACATCTCAGCCGGCGAGACGGACTTGCGTTACTTGCAGAATGAGAAGGTCTCCGACTTCTTCACTGCCTTGCTCTGGCCGGCGGAAGACACCTTCGCGGAGACGTGCCCGATTGACCGGGTTTTCTTCGACTACCCGGAAGCCGATTTGGGCTGGTTGCCTTTGAGTGGACCCGGGGGGGTCATCATTTGGTTCGTGCTGGCTTCCATGGTCTTCGCGTTCGCATTGATCAAACCGCTCGGCGTGCAAATTTAGGGACGTGACCTTTTCACCAGAAGTCGAGCGCGCGCTTGAAGTGAGTCTGGTTGCTCACCAGGGCCAGTTTAGGAAAGGGGGTGACGTACCCTACGCCGTGCATCCGGCGCACATGGCCTTGATCTTGGCTCGCGTAGACGCGGACGAGGAAGTGATCCAGGCCGCCCTTCTGCACGATGTGGTGGAAGATTGCGATGACTGGGATGCCGAGCGCCTGCGGGCCGAGTTTGGTGATGCCGTGGCGGACATCGTTGCCGACCTGACGGAAGACAAGTCGCAATCCTGGGTCGAGCGCAAGCAAGCCGCCCTCGAGCACGTAGCGGTGATGTCGACGCCTAGCTTGCTCGTGAAGGCCGCCGACAAGCTGCACAACCTCGAGAGCCTCGCCTGTCAGTTTGCCGCAGCCTCGTCCACTGAAGAGGTCTGGAAGCACTTCACTGGCGGACGTGAGCGTACCCTGGAGATGGATCGCAGGCTCGTGGAAGCCCTCGCTGCGCGTCTCCCCGCCGACTTGGCGGAGGCTCTCCAGGATGCCCTCGAGAGAGTCCGCCAGTTGGCGTAGAGCCTGGCTCAGATGGAGTGCTCGACTCCGAGCAACGAGTAGAGCCGGTTCTTGATCTTTCCGTACTCGGGGCTGCCGAGATCGCGCGGGTGTTCGAGTCCCACTTCAACCACTTCGGCAATACGCCCTGGTCGTGCCGAGAGCACGACGATGCGATCCGCCAGTTGAATCGACTCGTCGACGTCATGGGTGACGAATAGGATCGTCTTCTTTTCCTGCTCCCAGATGCGAATGATCTCGCTACGCATGGTGAGGCGAGTAAGAGAGTCGAGCGCCCCGAACGGTTCATCCATGAAGATCACATCAGGGGACACGGCGAGTGCTCTTGCTACCTCTACTCGTTGTTTCATGCCGCCAGAGAGTTGCATGGGGTAGGAACCTTCGAAACCACCGAGTCCAACCATGTCGATGGTGGCTTGAACGATTTTTGAGCGCTCTTCTTCCGAGAGGTGGCGTAGCCCCAGCGCGACGTTGTCCCAGACGGTGGCCCAGGGAAAGATTCCATACTCCTGGAAAACGAACACCCGGTGCGGATGCGGTTCCGTGACCGCCTCGCCATTGATGGTGACCTGGCCGGTGTCTGCGCCTTCGAAGCCACCAGCGATGTTGAGCAGTGTGGACTTGCCGCAGCCCGAGGGGCCCAGCAAGCACACGAATTCGCCTTCGTGAACGGTCAGGTTGATGTCGTCGAGGACGTGCAGTTGCTCATTGCGCTGCCGAAAGGACTTGGAGACGCCCTCGAACACGACCTTAGGTCTAGGTTGTTGTGTTGAACTCATCGCTTCACATACCCCCACTTCACTTCGTCAAAGCGTTCCAGTTGTCGAATTAGGACGTCGAGCACAATGCCGATCAAGCCGATCACCAACATTGTTGCAACCACCAGGTCATAGCGGCTTCCTGCATTGCGTGCGTCGTTAATGAGGTAACCAAGGCCGGAATCCATGCCCACCATCTCGGCGGCCACGATCACAAGCCAGGCCACACCCAGTGCGATGCGCAGACTTGTGATGATCTGTGGCATGGCTGCGGGGAGCACCACTCGCCGGAACAACTCAAGGCCATGCAACCCAAAGTTTGCAGCAGAGCGTTGGTGCACCAAGGAGATGTTGCGGACCGCTGCCATCGTCCCCACGGCGATTGGAAAGAAAGCCGAAAGGAAGATGAGGTAGATCCCGGCACCATCGCCGATGCCGAACCACAGAATGGCAATCGGAATCCATGCGATGGGGGAGATGGGGCGTAGGCCTTGGATGATCGGATTGAGCGCTGTGTAGGCGCGTAGACTCCAACCCGCGAAGAGACCCAAGGGGATGCCGATTCCGGCGGCCAAGAAGAAGCCCCAGCTGACGCGGAAGAGACTCGCGATGATGTCGCCCCAGAGTCGATTGCTGTCGATCAGTTCGAGCAATCCGGCGCCCGTTTGCGACGGGCTGGGAAAGGTGAATGTGCCCGTCCAAATAACCGATAAGCTCCAGATGCCGGTGCCTATGGCGGCGACGGCGATGGGGGCGACGATGGTTTGCAGGGGCGAAGGGAGTTTGTCCTGTTTCCAGAGGATCAGCGCCGCCAGCACCATGACAAGCAGAGGTTGCCAGATCATCGCTGAGCCCCCCTTTCGCCGGTCAGCGGTTCAGGTAAGCGGTCCATGTGCCAATCGAGTTCGGCCAAGGGCTTCACAAAAGTGTCGTCCGCGTACTCTTCGAAGGCGATCGGTTGTTTGAGCACCCCAATCTCAACGGCGAGATTCATGATCTCGTCGAAGTCATCCTTGAGCGGCGCGAGGTTTGTGTACTTGACGCGATCCACCGGTTTGGAAAGCACGTACTTGAGAAGTTCAGGAGACTGGAAGTAGTAGTGTTCAGCCGCGATTTCGGCGGCGTTCATGCGGTGCTCTTGATCATCATCGAGCCATTTTCCTGACTTGGCGATCCCATCGATCAGTTCCTGGACGATTTCGCGATCGTTCTCGATCAAGTCCTCACGCACCACGAGAACGCAGGAGATGAAATCCTTCCAGATGTCCTTCGTGTGATACAGCACCCGCCCAAAGCCATCGACCTCGGCTTTGGCGGCGAAAGGTTCGCCCACGATGTAGGCGTCGATGCTTCCTGCGAGCAGAGCAGTGGGATGTTCGGGGGGCGGAATCTCGCGCAGGTCGATGGAGTCGAATGGCATTTTCCATTCCTTCATCATCCTGTGCATCAAGAGATTTTGATTGGCATAGCGACTGGGTATGGCGCAAACCTTGTTACGCAGATCGCCGAAGTCGTGGATGTCGCTATCTTTGCGTACGACGATTGCAGTTCCATCCCGGTGACCCAAGTAGCAAACCTTGACTGGAACACCGTCTGCCTTCAGTTGCATGGCCATGGGGGCCAGAATGAAGACTGCGCCAATTTCCTTGGCGATAAGAGCCTCTTTGACCGTGGGCCAATCGGTGAACTTCTTGGACTTGAAGAGCGAACCCTCGTCGGAATGCTTGGTCACCCAACTGGTGACCGGGCAAGTGAGGTGTCATGTGACGGGCAAGAAGCCCACGATTAGCTCGGGACGTTCATTGCCTAGAGCCACTTGCATGTTGTGGGAGGCTCGCTCGAATCCGATGTTGAGCCACACGTGCGAGAACGTGATGACAACCAGCCAAATAGCGACCCAGGTCAGGACGCGGCGCTTCATGCGACAGACCCCATTGGCCGCGAGTCAGGCAAGTCAGCGCCCACGAAGAAACCCCGCGGGATTGGTGCCAAGAATCGCTGCGCAGGGTCGTTGCTGCCCACATTTACGAGGGCAAGGGGGGCCTGGTGGCCACGTGGCGGAATCGTGTTCAGGGCACGACGACAGTAAACGTTGAGTTGAAACATGGTGCTGGGGGATCAGGGGGGGCTCTGGAGTCCTATCGCTAGGATCGGCATCCAGAGCATAGCAAGGTTCCGAAAAACCTGGGATTCGGCGCGGGGCTACTGAGGAATCCAGCGGCAATGGGCGCAGACGGCCCATTCCTCGCAGCCGGCGGACCCCGTCAGTGGGCGACGTTGGCTACAATCGCATCAAGGCTAATGTGCAGCCGTCGACCCCTGGTTCCTCGCATTGATTCACTCCAATGAATTTCAAAATCATCCTTCGTCTGGTCCTTCTCGGACTACTCGCCGTTGGCACTGCCCATGCAATCAAGATTGAGGAGCCCGACCGGTTTCGGCAATTGGAGGAGATTCTGCCGACCGCCAACAGCTACCGAACCGCTTCGGGAGCGCCTGGCCACGAGTATTGGCAACAGAGAGTGGACTACTCAATCGATGTGCAGCTCAAGGAGGCCGAGCACAAGCTCGTCGCTTCCGAGTCGGTGACCTATTACAACAACTCGCCGGACACGCTGACCTATCTATGGTTGCAGTTGGACCAGAATCGTTTTGAGTCGAGCTCCCACGCTGTCTTGACTTCCCTCGGGCCGGATCCAGAGAAAGAGCCGAGTTACC
>JBLIMI010000021.1:0-14424 GCA_047638655.1 Minisyncoccia bacterium
TTGATCCCGCCCCGAATCCAAGCCTCCTCCTGGGCTAGCTTCTTGTCGAAGGTGGCCGCATGCCGCGCTTCTGTTTCCATGTCTGCGGCCTTGCGGTCGAGGTACATCTCGTAATCGCACTCGTAACTCGTCAGCTTGCCCCGGTCGAGGTCCACAATGCGCGTGGCCAAGCGCTTGAGGAACGCCCGGTCGTGGGTCACGAAAATGAACGAGCCCTTCCAGCGCTGAAGGATCTCTTCGAGCACGTCGACGGCGTCGATGTCCAAGTGGTTGGTAGGCTCGTCCAGAATCAGCAAGTCAGGCTCCTGAATCAGGGCGCGGGCCAAGAGGACGCGTCGGCACATGCCAGCGGATTGGCCTTCGAGGTCGCTGCTCAGGTCGAGCCCCAAGCTGAGGGCCACCTTTTCGATCTTCTCGTCGTCTTCCCATGCCCCGTGGGACTCGATGCCTGCAAGCGGAGCGTGGAGCAACTCGCGGACGGTTCCTGCCAGGTCCCGGGGAACCTCCTGGGGCAAGTCTGCCACGGTCAACCCAGGTCGCCTGCGCACAGTTCCGGAATCGGGATCTTGTGATCCGGCCAAAATTCGAAGCAAGGTGGACTTGCCGCAACCGTTGCGTCCCAGGAGCCCGATGCGCTCTCCACGTTCGATCTGTAGGGCAGCTTCGTCGAGCAGGGCCCCATGGCCGAAGGATTGAGAGAGCGAATTGAAGCCGATTTCGGACACGAGAAGGGTGAGTTGGGGCTGGGGCGTACGCGAGTTTCAGACCTGGGCCATTGCTCGCATGGGGACCCGCGAATTGTACAGCGCTCGTGCTCGGGGCTCGTGGTTGACCCGCCAGACTCGGTGCTGAATCGCCCACATTGTTGAGCCTGCTTCAGAGTCACTCTGACCCTCGCCGTTAGGTATGGTCTACGGATGCAGCACGCTGAACTGAATCGCTCGTTCTTCCGTTCCCTGGGGTCTCTCGTTTGGGCATTGGTGGCCTGTGGCTTCCTCCATTCGTGCAATGGTGGCGAAGAGTCGACCAGCGAGCCTGATTCGGAGACTACCTTGGTGCGAGAACAGGCCGCTCACTGGTTTGACAAGGCCAAGCTAGAGAAGGCGCGGGGCGTACTTGCCCCCCTTGTGGCAGGCAAGAACGCCAAGGCCGAGGACTTGATCCGGGCGGCAGCCGTCGAATTTGGCCTGTCCCAGGAAGCGCAAGCAACGGAGTTCCTCGGGAGGGCGGAAGCCCTGACACCGAACGACCCAGCAGTGCACTTTCTGCGCGGGAGCATGGCCAAGGAAGGCGGGAATTACGAGTTGGCGGCTAGGTCGCTGCGAAGAGCCCATGAACTGGCGCCGGACGATCTCCCCACTCGCTACATGCTCGCCAAAGTTTTGAGCGACATGGATGAGTTTGAAGAGGCGGAAAGTCTTCTGCGCCAGGTCGTCGAAGTTGGAATTGAGAATGGCGGAAGCTGGTACGTGTCCGCGCTCTATAGCCTGGAAAGACTCCTGATCATCGACGGTCGTGGGGACGAATCCGAGGCCTTCCGCGCGCGTCGAGAAGAACTCAAACAGGCGGGGTTGGTCGCGGTGGACGCGGGCACTTCAAGGGTGGGTACCTTTGGCCGGATCGCACCTCCCGAGCCAATAGGCTCCGTGGTTCCCAAACCCACCTCCTCGCTTTTGTTTGTTAGGTCGGAATTGGATCTGCCAAGCTTCGTGGGAGCTCTGGAGGTTCGCGCTCACGACTTGGACGGCGACGGGCGCATGGATCTATTGGCTCGTACACCGACGGCCATCGTTTCCGCCATTAAGGGCTTCGATGGCTGGGAGGAATTGCCCGTGGCGAACGCGGGTGCACAACTGTTGTGCGCACTTGATCTCGACAACGAGCCTGACGCCGCACTCGAAGTCATCGCTTGGGATGCTGGCGAATTTCGATTCTACCGCATCGGTGAGGATGGGGCTTGGGGATCGATTGACGTCCAGACTCCAACGATGTCCGAAACGGTCGCGGACATCCAGGCTGTGGACTTCGACCACGAAGGGGACATCGACCTTCTGTTGACAGGTCCTTTCGGCGCCCGTCTGTGGCGCAATGACGGCGCCTGGATTGCTGGAGCCGAGGAGCAAGGAGCTTTCGTGGATGCGAGCGAATTGGCGTCTCTGCCCCGCGATCAAGACTTTCAGTGGGCAATCACGGAGGACTTCGACGGTGACAACGATGTGGACTTGTTGATGGGAGGTCTGGGTGGCTACTACATGGCGGACTCACTGCGTGCAGGCAAGTTCGCGGACGTGACCTCTCGCCTTCCCTCAGAAACGCTCTTTGCGCACGAACCTGTGCTCGCCGACATCAACGGCGATGGCCGCTGTGACGTTGTGTGCCTCGGCATTCGCGGCAGCATTGGGACCCAGAACAGAGACCTTAGCTTTGCGAAAGCCGTTCCCGTGGGCGCGCTCGGCTATGACACAGTTGGCGTGGACCTAGACCTCGACGGATCCATGGATCTGGTCTGGGGTTCGAGTGCCATCCTTGCCATCGGGCTTGAGTCACAGAAGACGATCACACTCGGGGGCGTTCCTCCCGCCGATGCCCCGCAATGCCTGCTGGATGTCACTGGCGATGGCGCACTCGACATTCTGCGAGTTACCGCCAGCGCGGTGGAGCTCTACGCAGCAAGTGGGCCGCGCGGAAACTCCATGCCGATCGTGGTTCGCGGCAACAAGTCGAATCGCCGCGGAGTGGGCTCCATCGTTGAAGTGCGGGTCGGGCCCATCTATCGGCGCGTGTACTACCGCGGTGAGACTGTGCTCATCGGAGTCGGGGAGGCGGAGAGCATCGATGTGGTGCGCATCACCTATCCAAACGGCAGCGTGCTCTCGAAGTTGGATGTGCCGCTGGAATCCGGCGAGATGATCGACGACCCTGGCGGCGCTCTTGACGAGTTCACCGAGCCCGAGAACTTGATGGGCTCCTGTCCCTTCCTCTACACCTGGAATGGAGAGCAGTATGAGTTCATCACCGATGTTCTGGGCATCACACCTCTGGGATTGCCCATGGCTCCGGGCATGATGGTGCCCCCCGATCACGACGAGTTCGTGTTGATCAAAGGCGAGCAGCTAAAGCCACAAGATGGGCTCTACAAAGTTCAATTCACAGAAGAGCTGCGCGAGGTGACCTACCTCGACCGCGCTCGCTTGGACGTCATTGACCACCCCATTGGTAGCGAGGTGTTCCCCAACGAATTGTTCAAGTTCCCTCCTTTTCCCGAGGAACACCTGCACACGGTGGAGCGTCCCAGCGCTCTGGTCTCGGCCATGGGCAGCGATGGCAAGGACTGGGCTCAAGAGTTGGCCGAACAGGACGAGGTGCATGCCATTCCCTTCGATAAGCATCTGCCGCAATTCCAAGGGCTAGCGCATCCGTGGTTCTTGGACCTCGAATTCGATCCGCAAGCCATCGCGAACGCGGAGAAGTTGCGGCTCGTGATGACCGGCTGGTTTTTCTGGAGTGATGCCAGTGCCAACATCGCCGCTGCGGGAACGCCTGGGGTGGATTTCATTCCGCCCATGATTTTGGTCCCTGATGGGAACGGAGGCTGGCGCGAAACCGGCCCTCCCATCGGTTTCCCTGCCGGAAAAACCAAGACCATGGTGATTGACCTCGCCAATCTAGATCTCGAGGAGACCCCGCGCTTGCGACTGTTCTGCTCCTTGCAACTCTTCTGGGACCGCATTGTCCTGGCCACCGATGGGGATCGAACGGAGTTCCTGAGCACTTCGATCGAGCCCAGTTCTGCGGTGCTTCGGCGACGTGGATTCAGTGCTCCCATCCCGACCGATAACCCCGGGCTTCCCGAACGTTTCGACTGGAACTACCTGGCAGAACTCCCTCGCTGGAATCCACACCCAGGCATGTACACCAAGCTCGGTGATTGCCTTCCGCTCTTGAATGAGGTGGACGACATGTACGTCATCATGGGAACGGGAGAGGCCCTCGAGGTTCACTTCGACGCGAGTTCTGTTCCAGAACTCCGCGAAGGGTACCGCCGAGATTACCTGCTCTACCTGGACGGTTGGGCCAAGGATCGAGACCACAACACACTACAAGCGTTGGAGGTGGAGCCCTTGCCGTTCCATGGCATGAGTGGCTACCCTTACGGAACCGAAGAGCACTTCCCAAGCTCCGACGCCCACCTCGACTGGCGAGCCGAATGGAACACGCGCCCGGCGCAGGATTGGATCGAGCCCTTGTCGGGAAACTCCTCAGATACGCGCTGAGGACTCGTCCGTGGCGCTCTGCCCTCTTCTATAGGGCTAATAGTCGAGACCTGTCGCGGACTCTCAATCCTCACGTATCCGGCGTCACCAGCAACGGTAGTATCCGACGAGTACTCTTGCAGACCGATGTGCCTGGGCGTGTTCCTGCAGAATTATTCCTTGAGGAAAAGCTAGCCTCGAATTCGGCGTTGGCCCTGGCGGAGCATTCGAAGCTAGCTAGATCACTCCCGCTCAGTCACCAAGCTGGGATCCACAGCCACCGCAGAACTTGGTTCCTTGGCTTCGCCCTTGGCCACACTCGGAACAAAAACCCGCGCTGGCCGTTGGAGCGTGCTGGCTCGATGCAGCCGTGACACTCGTGCCCACCATACCTGTGGCATTGTTAGCAGGAACCGATTGCCCGATCTCAAGCACAAGCTCTTTGACGCACTCGGTGACCGCGTTGGCCATGGTCGGGTTTTCCTTTTCCTGCTGGGAGTACTTCATCCCACCCCAACTGACGCGTTGTTTGCTCGATGTAGAGGTCTGAAAGCCACGGCCCTCTACTGTGTTCACGACGAGCCCTGTACTGAGATTGATGATCTCTGCACTGATGATGCAAGTGGCCGTGGACTCTTGGCTTCCGAGGTCGAATGCGCCGCCAATGAATGGGATGTTTCCGATGCCAAAGTCACTGCCCGACTCGGACTCGCCCAGATTGAAGTCTTCCACATTGAGTCGAATAGAGTATTGGGCCTTGGCGATCTTGATGTCGGTGGGGCTCTCATTGGAGAGCAGCCCTTCGTCTTCGAGATCGCGTTCCTGACGCACATCAGCAAAGTCCGTGGCGCGCACATGGAAGCGTCCAGTCTGCTGTAGTGCTCGTCGAATCTTGGACTCGAGGTTCTCCCCGGAGGCAACCGACTTGTCCTTATTGGCGAAACTCATGATCCAGCGGTACTGTTCGGGCACGTTGTCCGCGCCGTCCTGGCTCATGGAGACCTTGATAACTGGGCGCGCGCTGATGGGGATCTGCTCCAGTTCGCGGATGCTATCGATGGAACGAACCTCACTGCTCGCGCCATTTTGGGTGGTTGCGCAACTTGGCCCCAATAGGGCGCCTAGGGCGAGCGTTGCCAGGGCAGTGCGGCAGTTCTTGATGGAGACTTTCATTGGGCTTTTCTCGGGTCGCGTGGGTGATTCGGAGAGGCGCAGCCACTTCCCTCGAGGGAATTCGACTCGCCTAAGGAAATGAGGGTCTGCCCTCATCGATCACCACGGACTTCTTCCAAGAAAAAATGGAAGGCCTCTCAGGACCTTCCAAACGGTTCATTATGGGCCAACCGCGCTTGCCCAATCAGGGCCTGCTCAGCGCTTGCGTTTCAGATCATTTGCCATCTCGCGCGCGCCCAGCATGAGAAGCACTCGAATGATCTGCCGATAGTCGCGTTTCGGCTGGCCCAACCAGAATCCACCGGAGAGAGCGACGGTTGGATCCTGGCCCCGTTCCTTGGTGGCCAGCGCGTTCAAGTCTTCGATGATGGCCTCACTCTGCACCTCTCCGTAGTAAAGGGCGCAGAGGTTGGAGTTGCGGTCGAGCAAGAGGGTCAGGGGCAGCTCGATCTCGTCGTAGGTGTTCAGCACCTCAACCAGGAGCGTCTCCAGCACAAGCAAGTCCGTGGCCGAGGCAGACAGTGCTTCGCGGGCGAGGCCAAGTTCCTTGAGCGTAGCTTGGCCGTCATCCGTGCCTTCCAGGGCGACGGGAACGAGCAACGTTCCGGTCTTTGCGATGGACTGCTTGATGGCGGCGAGTTGTCTCAAGAACGCTTCACCGGCCCGGGAGCTGGGGTCCCAAATCGTGAGCAGCTTGAGTGCTTGGCCGAGCTCGCTCATCTTTCGCTTTCCTCCGCCCGGACGTTGGAAGGCTAGCGTGCGCAAGGGCATCTTGGCCGCCAGCACACAACGTTCGACGCCTCGTGGGTTGGCTTGCACGGGGGTTGGGGCGGCGCCTTCGAATGGGGAGACCTTGAATGGCCAAGCCGTGGCCTCGCCATCCTGAACGATCTTCCAGCCGCAATCTGCGGCCAACTCCTCCAACACTTGCACCTGGCCTGCGGGCCATCGAATGCTGACCTTGACGGGGCCCTTGCTCGCACCGAGTCCGAAGAACATGCGCGTTGAGCTCTGACCCAGGAGCCCTTCGCCGGCGTAGAGGGTGCGCGTCACGACTTTGCCATCCGTGCGCAAGACCTGCACTCGAGCGCCGACTGCCCCTGCGGGTCCGTTCTTGCCTTCGAGTTCGATCACCACGCGGTGCTGCCCGGCATTGGTCTGCTGGTTGCGAATCAAGCGCAGCCTCGGACCTGTGCGGTTGATGAGCAGCAGATCCTCATAGCCATCTCCATCCCAATCAACGCGCGAGGCCACGCGACCGTCGTCTTCGAAGTCAATCTCGCTAAGTGGCGAGATGTCGGCGAATTGAGCATCCCCCAGGTTGAGGTAGACGTGGTTGCGTTCGTGGCCGTTGTATGAAAAGCCCTCCACTTGATTGAAGAAGCTCATGGCGCCCCAGTTGGCAAAGTAATCCGTCATGGACTCAGCCGGTGGGGGCGTTACACGCACCACCCAACGCCAAAAGAAGGACTCCACGTCGGATTGCTTGGTCGCGGTAATGAACCCGTTGGGGACGTAGAGGTCGGGTAAGCCGTCCAGGTTCCAGTCGTAGAACACGGCACCCCAGGCCCAGCCCCCGTGATTGACACCTGCTAAGACACCGCGCTCCGAGTAACCGCCATCCGCATTCTGAAGCAGCAACGAGTTGCCCTCGGCCATGCGCCGGTGCAACTTGCGCACGGCTTCATTGCCTGGGCGATAACCGGGTTCCGCCGTGGCACGCAAGCCAATGGCGGAGTACATGTTCGTGACGTAGACGTCGAGGTCCCCATCCATCTCAACGTCAGCGACGGTGATGCCCATGCCGGCGGCTCCGTCCGTCATGCCAGCGCTAGCGGCTTGGTCGGTGAAGTGGCCTCCCTCGTTGATGTAGAGGTTGTTGGGACCGAAGTCGTTGACCACGTAGAGGTCCAGTTGACCGTCTCCGTTGAAGTCGTCCCAGAGCGACACGAAACTGTAGCGAGGGTGGCCCGCTGTCAATCCCGTCTCTTCACCGGCGAGCTTGAAGCTGTGTTGACCCTCATTGCGCCAATAGAGGTTGACGGCGCCGTTGCTCGCATTGTGGTAAGGGCTGGGGACGCCTTCTTCGCCGCCGCTAGTGGGATAACGAGTGGCGAACAGATCGAGGTCTCCGTCGACATCGGGGTCAGCAGCGGAAATGGAGTAGATCGGTTCGTTGCCCGGCCCGTCGAGCACTTGCGGGGCAGCAAAGTGACCGGTGCCATCATTCCAAAAGAGGACGATCTCTGCCGTTCGGCTAAGGGCCAGATCGAGGTCTCCATCCCCGTCGAGGTCGGCCAGTAAAGCTCCGCGAGTTGTGTCGAGAACGGCAAGGCCTGCTTCCTCGGCGCCGTCGCGCACCGTGCCGTCCGGTTGATGCAACAAGAGTCGGTTGGGGAAGCCGCCGATGGCGGAAACGTAGATGTCTTCCAGACCATCCCCGTTTACGTCACCGAGTGCCATGCCGAGGATGCCCGTGCCGAAGGGCACTTGCCGACGATCGAGCCTGCGATTGTAATCCTCGCAACCGAGCCCAAGCTCGCGGTCCCAATGGGCAAGTTGTCCGAATACGGCGCCGGTGATGGCGCCGAAGGCCGATACCTTTCTTTGAATGCGACGGTGGGAACGAACGGTCAGGCCGCTGACCAGGGAGCGTGGCTGCTCCGAGTCCGGGTTGACCAGTTGCACTTCGAGTCGTTGGTCGAGCAGCGTCGGGATTCCTGACTGCTTGCCAACGATCCGCAACTCTACTTGGGTGGTCCACTTCCCTTCGGCTGCGGGCGCGATCTCCACCACTGATGCGCTGACTTTGACATCCGTCCAGCCTTGAGCGCGATAGTAATCGGCGCTCTCGGAGGCGGACGCTGTGCTTTTGGACGATGGCGAGAGTACTTCGAAGACTCCATCGGAGAAGGCACTTGCTCCGCTGGCGTCCTGGC
Organism: Minisyncoccia bacterium; assembly: GCA_047638655.1. Lineage (GTDB taxonomy): Bacteria > Planctomycetota > UBA1135 > UBA1135 > JABACD01. Next base: position 8,366 of record JBLIMI010000021.1, read on the forward strand.
CCTCTTTGTTGGAAGGGGAATAGTCCGCTGCGAGATCCACCAAGCCCTGCAGGTCTTGACTGAGATGGTTGGCTGCTCGCGCCTCGTCGCCTGCAACGAGACTTGCGAACAAATCCTCGCAGCTGGCCTCGAAGTGCACAGCGACCCGTTCGCGGAAGCTGTTGTCGTAGTCGGGATCAATACTGGCGCGCAGGGGATCAGCCGAGGGCGGCAGTTCGGGGGCGTGACCCGGGATGACCAACGGTCGACCTTCCAACTTGACCGAAAAGTCCTTGGCCTTCGGAACACGGCCTTTCAGTGTAGCCGCCTGGGAGCGCAGCACTTCACGCGGCTGCTGCGCGCCTTGATCGGGACTCTTCTTGGCACCGGTCTGCGGCTCCTCGGGCGCCGCGGACTCGGTTTCCTGCGCTTGCTCACCACCACAACCTGACGCTCCGAGAGCAAGCAGGATGCAGAGGCTTGCGAGCACCCAATCTATTAGTCGAGGTCGATTCAGGAAGGTGTGGAGAGCGCTCATTGTAAGGACACTGTTTTACAGTGGCCGCGAGCAGCCGTCAAGGTGCACTGGCAAGTGGCATCACTTGGGTTCCTGGCAGGGTTCGCAAGGGCAGTTCGAATCGATCCAGGTCCAATGGCCTGCGCGTGGCTGGCGCAGCCAAGCGAGCAATTGCTTTCGCATGGGTGCGAAGAGTTCGGGCACCTCTTCGCGAACGTCGCGCTCGCAGTTCTCATCACCTTCGAGCTCAAACAACTGAGCCTGGTGAGTGACGGGAACTCCTTCGGTCTCCGAGACGAGGGATATTCGGATCATCCAGGACCCCACCTGCATACCAGCAACCGTTCCATTCTCATCGATGAAGTAGCGTCCAGCGCTGCGGTCGTACTCGGCGCTGAGAGGATCGAACCCGGAAAAGGCCAGCTCACTGTGCCCGGCGAGATTCAACAAGCTGCGGCCCACATCGACCTGGCGGGCCGGCCCCTCGCGCAGGGAACCTTGCTCTAGCCCCGGTGCTCGCAGGATGAGGGGAACCCAAAGGTTGGCCTGAGACAAGCCGCGATGACTGAACCGATTTGCACCCGCCTTGCGCATGCTTTGACCGTGGTCCGCTGTGAAGGCGATCACTCCATCCCAAAAACGCCCTTGCTTCAGAAACTGCCCAAGCGTCTGATCGAGTCGGGTGATCTCCGCATCGTAAAGCGCCTCGGTGTACATGGGGTCCGCAATCAAAGGATCCCATGACGGGGCACGTTCCAGACAGGCTACGGGAGAAGCCGGGTCGTAGGCGTTGAGATCCTTGGGGTAATAGAGTGCAACCAAGTCTTTCGGCGGGGCATAGGGGCCTTGCGCATCATTGATGTGGAGCCACACGAAGAGCGGCTGGTCTTGCATCTCTTTCAACCATCCAGCGAGCCTCGCGCAGGGGAAAGTGGAGTCCATTGACTCGCCGCCTGCGGGTCTGGCGAAGCGGTCGAAGCCCCGACCCAGGTCCGTTCCGACGAAACTCGCAGCGGGCGAACTGACAGCAGCCAGGGTTCCATAACCCAGTTGGGCGAAGCGCTCCGCCAGGGAGTCCAGCGCCTCTGGATTGAAAGCGGCTGTCCCTTTGATCCCGGAGTCTCCCACGGTCCGTCCGTTGAGCAGTGCAAGCAGAGACAGTGTCGTTCCATTGGTACTGGAGCTGGCGTCGGTGAAGCTGACTCCGCCGGCCGCGAGGCGATCGAGAAAAGGCGTTTGCGGGATTCCGTCCACGGACCCAAACCCCAGGTGATCTGCCCGGTGGGAGCCGGAAGTGATCAGGAGCACGCTGGAGGGAGTCTCTTGGGGGCGTACCACTTGCGGCTGACTGAGCACGGCGAAGCGTGGCTCGGAATCCTCTGACACCAACTCGAATTGCACGCTCACTTCCTGACCGTCGAACTCTCGCAGCGCCAAGGAGGTTTGCTCCCAACGTGGCCAGCCTTTAGGAGAGAAGCCGAATGAAAGCGTGTGCACTTGTTCAGTTCCCTGTGTACCGCGCAAGGTCACTTTCAATTTGGGCGCGGGCCCCGTGCGGATCAAACTCTTGGGAATGGAGTAGGAGAAGGCGAGCTGCCGGGCGACATGGGAGACTTCAAATTTGGTGCGCAGGCCGGCCGTCGTGGCAAGGCAACGGGCCCGTCGCGCGTCGGCGCCGATTCCGACCAGCGCCAATCCACCGTAGGCCGATTCAGGCGGCGCGCCTCCGAGCACTTGGTCCTCGAGCGTGAGCCCTTCGAGCCCCAGGGGAAGACCACCCGCAGGAATCTCGATCACCAACCGATCGCAATCGATGGGGTGCGGACCGCTGGCGGGAAAATGGACATCCACATGAGTCGTTCTGAGTCCAACTGGAGCACGCTGCTGGGCTTGCAAGAGCAACTCGCCCTGCTTCATCAGGCTTGCGGTCAAGGTGCAGCCGCGGCCGCGCACGACCATGTCCAATTGCAAGCGCGGTGTGTCACGAAAGGACATCTGCACTGGAATCTCAATCCGGATGGGAGTTTCCCGGAAGATTGCGAGCACCTCATTGGAGCCGTTAGGGAGCACCGCTTGCTTTGTGTCTCCAAAGTTCCAGTCCTTCGTGGCGGCCTCCTGGGTCAATTGGTCCCAGGTCTGTTTGGCTGGCAGGAAGGGAGGGATGACTTCGATCTCTACCATCGCAGAGAGTTCCAAGCGTTGCACGGCGAGTTCGGAGCGAGTGCCCTCCGCTTGGGCAGCGACTGGAGATGGACCGCCGATGGCGAGTAGGGGCAGCAACACGGCGCACGACATCGGGTTCAGGAAGGCGAGGGGCATCGGGTGCAAGTTATTGGGTTGTGAGCAGCGGCTTGATAGCACGCGTCGCGATCATGTCGGGGAAGTATTGGGCCACGAGGCGCTTGGGCTCGCAATCCTCATAGAAGCCACTCAGCAAGAAACCCGCCGCTAGCTGCCCCCCGATTTGGTCGTCGAGGGTGTGGCTAAACTCAAAGGTATGGCACTCACGAGCGATCTCTTCGCGCTCGTGGTCTGGAAGGTCCTTATTGTCCGCATAAGGCAACGGATGCTTGAGGATCAGCTCGCCTCTGTCTTCGGCCAAAGCATCAAAGATGTAACTGGCGGGGGTCATGAATCCTGACAAGAGCGTTCCACCTGGCCGAAGCACTCGGAAAGCTTCCTTCCAGACCGGCGGGACGTGTGGCGCGTAGCAGTTCGAAACGGGATGAAATATGAGGTCGAAGCTTTCGGGCTCAAAGGCAGAGAGATCGTGCATGTAACCCTGCACGGTGGTCAGTTCCAGCCGATCGCGGTCCGCCACCATGCGGTCACCCGCGAGTTGGCGTTCCGATGCATCGAAGACGGTGACGCGTGCACCGGCTGCGGCGAATACCGGGCCTTGTTGGCCACCACCGGAGGCGAGGGCCAGCACATCTTTTCCCTCAAGGTCTCCGAACCATTCGAGCGGAACGTCTTTTGTCGATGTGAGCAGTACGCTCCAGGACCCTTCGCGCGCGCGGGCGATCGTTTCAGGGGAAACGGGGAGGGTCCAGTGATCGCGCTCCGCGACGCGCTGATCCCAGCCGTCGCGGTTGAAGGTGTTGATGTCCACTCGGGCCTAGTGGTTGCAAGCGAGCTCGAGTCCCTCGAGCTCCAGCAACTGACGCTTGGTTTCGATTCCGCCTGCGAATCCCGTCAAGCTGCCATCTGCACCGATGACGCGATGGCAGGGCACCACGATGGGGATGGGATTCTTTCCATTTGCGCTGCCGATGGCGCGGGCCGCTGTCGGCTTTCCAAGACTCATGGCGATGGCGCCATAGTTCGTGGTTTGCCCATAGGGGATCTGCGACAACTGGTTCCACACTGAATGCATGAATTCGGTGCCCTGGGGAGCGAGGGGAAGATCGAACTCCTCGCGCTCGCCGGCGAAGTACTCGCTCAACTGTCCGGCTGCCTTCTCGACCAAACTGCCGCCACGATTCCACAGCGGGGAAATTCGATTTGCGCCGCCTTCGCTTTCAAAGTGAATGGCCTCAATGCCCACGCTGTTGGCGACGATGAGGAGTCGTCCGATCGGGGAATCCAGTTCGAGGTAGGTGTTCGTCATTGCGCTGCTCCAGAAGTGAGGTACGGCCGATTGTACCCCGGTTGATGCACTTTACGCGCAGTTGCCTTGGCGGGCCAGGTTCGCTTTCTATACCTTCATCGAATGCCTCAACCATCGACGCGAGCGTTTCCCATGTTCCTGTGCGCAGTGCTCGCTGCCTGCGGCTCCCAGGATGGAGTAACACCTGGGGAGGCCGATCAGGGGGTGCCCGAAGCGGATGGCGGCACGCCTCCCGTGGCTCGAAAACCACTCGCTCTCCCAGGATCTGGGCTCTCGCTACGCGCACGCCGGGAGCGAACGGTGAATGGGAAGCCCGAGTGGATGTTGGCGGCCGAGTTGTCCGGCGACGGACAAGAGTCTGTCATTGCCGCCACCAATTCGCCGGGGGCGCTCTTGATTTGGCGCAACCAGGCATCGCAAACAGAAACGGTCCCCTGTGGTGACTTTCCATTGCGGCCCGTGGCGCTGGCCGTAGCGGGCGACAACGCCCACTGCATAGCGCTGGTTTCTCGCGAGAAGCAGGATGTGACGTTTCTCGATCTGTCACGTAGCGGCAATCCACAAGTGGTCTCGACCCACGTCCTCAAGGGTCTTCCCATGGTGACCGCCGCTGGCCGCTTGGATGCCGGGGAAGCTCAAGAATTGCTTGTGATCACCCGCGCTGGAGTGCTCGAACGCGGAACGGCGGACGGGCCTTGGGTCTCTCAGGAACTCGGAGGCAGCATGCCCCGTTGTGCTCTTCTGCTTGGCTCCGGCTCCGCACTCGTGGTGGGCTATCAGGCGAGCGATAGCCTCGAATTGTACAAGCTCTCCGATGACGGTAGCTTTGCTGCGCAATCCTCTCACCCGATGCTTGGCACCGCCCGCGACTTGCTCGCCATCGATGTCGATTCCGATGGCGATGATGAGTTGATTGTGGTTGAAGGGGATCACGGGGGTTGGATCTTTGGAGTGGGGGAGAGCGCCCTGTTCGATGGGCAAGAAGAACCCATTGCGTTTCGGACAACCGCGATTCCCTTTCGCCTGGCTTCGCTGGCACAGGGAAATCAATCGAGTTGGACTCTCTTGGGAGTCAATAGCTTGGCCCTCGAAATATGGGATTGGAAAAGTCAGGGACCGGTTCGCCGCATGTTTACCTACGCGGGTCAAACACCGGTGGACTTTGTGCTCTCTGACTCGGACGGTGATGGCCGCCAGGATTTTTGGGTAGCGAACCGTGATGCGCATCGTGTGAGCATCATGCGTATGTCGGAAAACGGTCCCATTGAGCCTCTGATGGCCACGGTCGGCGCTTTCCCGAATGACATCGCTGTCGGTGATCTCGATCGCGATGGCCTTTCCGAGGCCTTTGTGGTTAACGCCAAGGACGAGGACATCTCCGTGCTCATTCGTGATGGAAATGCCGGACTCCGTACCCACGTGCGTGTGCCGACAGGCCCTTCACCTCGTGCCGTTTGCACTGGCGATCTCAACCAAGACGGAACCCTCGACCTGTTGTGGCTCGAACGCGGTGTGCAGGGAACGCAAGTAGGCGTTCGCCTGGGAGATGGGGCTTTGGGACTCTCGTTACCAGAAGGCTTCCAACCCTTCGGCTTGGGGCTTGGGTGCCGGGACCTAATCCTCGAGAACTTCCCCGGGGAAGCGCGGGCCGTTTTGGTGGCTACGGACGAGGATGGCCGCAAGCTGATCTGGACTCGAGCGGTTGCAGCGGGAGCCGGAATTCAGCTGGAGGAGCCGCAAGCGCTCTCCTTGCCCGGGCTCCCTAGGGCCCTCGCGACTCTGCGCTTTGAAGGCGAAGCCCGTGCCGTCGTGGTCGCCGTGCAGTTATCAGTGGAGCAGTCCGTGGTTCAGCTATACACGCCTAGCATCGCGCCCGACCAGTCCCTCACATGGCAATTGCAAGCGCAACAGGAGCTCCCTGGCGCTGTCATCGACATTGCCACTGGCGACATG
>JBLIMI010000022.1:0-14382 GCA_047638655.1 Minisyncoccia bacterium
ACGGTAGACGTTCACAAACACGTCCTGGCAAATCTCTTTCGGATCGACTCGCCCCCCATGTCCGGCCAGTTGTCGGGACACCTGCCCTTGCAGGCTCAAAGCGCTGTAGTCGTAGAGTGCGGTGAATTCCGCTTCCCCACGGTGATCGCGAAAGATAGCCATCAAACCGGTCTCGATACGGGCCTCAAAAAGATCCATGGCCTCACCCGTTGGCGGCGCCAGCGGAACGCCCCTCTGGCGCAAGCGCTCGCGAATCCCGGGGCTGGCCGGAATACGGGGGAACCGGGGGAGGACTTGCGCCATGGAGGACGCCTTCTCGGGGACTTTGAGGCTGTTCACGCTCGTCCTATGGCATTTGTCGTGCCAGCCCGTCCCGGCGCAAGCATCTCGGAAGCCCAAACCTAGTCTGGGGCAGTACTTACAATTCCCCCGTGCAATGTATCCGGACGCTGACCATAAGCCAGTCCCGCAGGCCGCGTTCCGCTCTCGTAACAGCCCCCCCCTGGGGAATAACGAATACGCCAAGAATGCCTGCAGGGACATTTGGCGCCCCTGCCGATAGACTTTTGCGCCGCACCCCCCTGGCATGCGTGTACTCCACCGTCCCCGAGACCCGTGAACCCCTTTCCATCTACCGAGCCCCTCGCGGGCGTTCACTCGGCGCTGTTCCCAGCGCCCCTGTTTGAATCGGGAACTCTAGACGCGTTGCCCTGGGCGCTTGGATTCTTGCTCGCGTCGTTTGGGTTCGCCTGCCTGCGCATGTCCCTGTTGTTCTCACGAACGGCAAGGGTGACAGCCCAGGTCAATGGCGAGCAAGCGCGTGCGCGCATGGGACTCTTGCTCGAGAGTGTCGACCGTCTCGCCAGCAGTGCGAACATCCTCAAACTGGTCTGCGAATTGATCTTCGTCGCTTTGGTGCTCAGCCTGGTAACGGACGAGGATGGTCTGGGACCCAAGTCGTTGCTGACTTGCACAGCCATCGCCGGTCCGGCATTGCTGTTCCTCACTGAGTCGCTCCCCACCGCTCTCGGTCGACGATTCGGCGATCAAATCCTGTTAGCGGTTCTGCCTGCCTACGACATCCTCCAAAAGCCGGTGCAATTTCTTGCTTGGCTATTGGATGGCGTGAACTCCGCTACCTTGCGCGTGATCGGAGTTCCCCCCGAACCCAAGGACACGCGCGAAATTGTGGAAGGCTTGCGCGAGGTGGTTGGCGATAGCACGCGCCGCAACGACCTGGACGCCACTGAGCGAGAGCTGATTGAGAATGTGATGGAGTTCAGCGACGTCGATGTGGCCGAGATCATGACCCCGCGCACCGAGATCCACGGGGTGGACCTCGAGGACGGCATCGATGAAGTGGTGCGCATTGCGGCCATCGAAGGCCACTCATCGATTCCCGTGTACGAGGAGAACCTCGACAACATCATCGGTTACATCTCCGCGCGTGGCATCGTGCAGATGCTCGCGGAACACACGCTCGAGGGCTGCGAGATGCGCGAGCACCTGCGGCCGGCTTACTTTGTTCCCGAGACCAAGCTCGTCAGCGAGCTATTGGCGGAATTTCGCGGCGGCAAACGCAAGATGGCCGTGGTGCTCGACGAGTACGGCGGCACGGCCGGCATGGTGACCCTGGGCGACATCCTGGGGGAAATCGTGGGCGACATCGGCGACGAGTTCGACCGCGAAGACCCCGCACCCGTGCGCATGATCTCAGCGGGCTTGGCCATCATCGATGGAGCCCTGCGGATCGCCGAGGTCAACGAAGCCATGGACATCGCGCTCTCGGAAGACGAGGACTACGAGAGCTTGGGTGGATTCGTGCTGGCCCAGCTAGGGCACTTCCCCAAGATCGGCGAGAGCTTTGAGCACTTCGGCGTGGTCTTCGAGGTCACGTCCGCTACGGATCGCCGGGTCCTGCACGTGCGCGTGCAATTGCCCGCTGTGCAAGCTTCTTGAGCGCCTGTGGCATGTCCCCAGGAACGGATCCAGGGCTTGTGAGAGTCGGGGCGCTTGTGACCCGTCCCGCCCTCGATATGTAGCTCAAGGCCCGCTGCTGGCACCGACCAAGCGCGCGCGCACGTTGACGGACTTGGTTGGGTGCTGGCCCCGGAAGGCCACGATGCCACTGGTCATGGCCCAGGGTGGACTGGGGTTCGCAACGGCCAAGTCCAAATGCAAAGCAGCCTGCCCATTGATCGAAAAACTCATCGGGAAAATCCAGAGCGGCCCGGGGACATCCAAGCCCTCGACGTCTCCGTTCAATTGGATCGCAAGGTCATGCCTGGGTGTCACGTTGACCGTCACTCCTAGAGAGGAAAGCACACTGAATATCGAAGGCTTGTCAATCACATCCCACATCAAGTCAGACAACAGGTCATCGCCCTGGGCCAATCCGATGAGGGACACCAAGCTTCTCAAGCTCTGCATGAATTCATCCATCCATTCCGAGCTGAACTCTCCATTTGCGAGCTCTTCCTCGTCTAGGCCACTCAGTAACTCACAGGCCGTAACTTGTCCCAGTCCGACAAACTCGGCGAGGCTCACTTCGCTCTCTTTGAGAGCTTCACCCTTCGCATCGAAGAGCTTCACTCCAATACGATGCCCCGGAGACCGCCCATCCAGTGATGCTGTTTGCGCCTCACCCCCTTCGCCTTTCTGCTTTAACACCTCCCCCGTGAGTTCGAAGTAGCGTCGGCTTCCCCCTTGCATGTCCGGGCCCAGGACCTCGAAAGTGAGGTAGTGATAGGTCACCTCTTCGTCGCGCTCAAACATGAGTTCGAACAGAACCCGATCTCCAGTTTCCAGTACACCACCCCTGGTTCGTTGGCGCTCAAACCCCGCAGCCAAATTGGGCCCGATGGGCCTCGGAGATTCTAATTCCAGGAGCCAGGCCGTCTCTGGCTGGGAAACAACCCGGGCAGGGGCCGAAGCGCACGCGCTGAACAGAAAGATAGATGCGATGAGGAGTCGCGGGCAGAATCGAGTCATACCTCGAACCATAGCAGACTCGCTGAACGGCTGGCTGACGCTTGCCCCACGAGCTCGGCAAGCCGCCTACGTTTTGCACGCCACGGTGCTATTGTGAATCCGTGAACCTCCGAACCGACCGCGCACTCGTCCTACGGCGCCACCCCTACTCCGAGAGCTCCCTCGTGGTCAGTGCCCTGACCCGTGAGCACGGTCTGGTGCAATTCCTCGCCAGGGGCGCTTACCGGCCTCGTTCACGGTTCTACGCGGTCCTCGATCTCTTCCACGAGTTGGAGCTCGAGTGGAAACTGCCCAAGAGTGGAGAACTGACCTCCTTGCGTAATGGTGAACTCATCCGACGGCGGCGATGCATCACCCAATCGCTTGCACGCTACCGGTGTGCGGTTTCCATGCTCGAGCTTTCGCACCTTGTCTCCCGAGCCGGGCACCCCGAACGACAACTGTTTGACGCGCTGAGCCGAGGCCTGGACTCCCTTCAGGGCGGCTGTACCGATGAGAATCTGGTGCGCATTGAGTTCGAACTCGCCTTCTTGCGGCTGCATGGACTCTCCCCCGCTCTCGACTGTTGTGCCGCTTGCGGCGCGCAGGCACCGCCCAGGGAAGACCCGCCACGGGTGTGTTTTTCCGCCGGAGCCGGCGGTCGATTGTGTTCCGCTTGCGGCGCCGACACGCGTGCAGGCGGCGGACGCGTGGGAACTTTGCCCCTGGATGTGGTGGAAGTGGCAGCGAGTCTCGACCGCCAACAACCAATCGCCGCCTCACCCGATCTGTTGCTGCGCGTGCGCGACTTTCTAGAACGCTTCCTCGACTTTCACCTGGGAACGCGACCACGCTCCAGCCGTGAATTCCTCGCTGCCGAGAACCGGAACGCACGCTAAAAAAAGTGCGACACGGACCCCCCCCCGGGAGTCCGTGTCGCAGTGCCGGTACCAGAACCCGAACCGGAGTGATCCAGCCCAGGAGCCCGCACCATAGATAGCGATTCTTCTTTGGAGACCCCGGAGTGGTTGCAGCCAGAAAATACCGGGGTGGCCTCGAAGGATGGCTATCTGTGGTGAAGGCGCCTAAGGCATGAAAGTCACTCGGAAGCCATCAGACAGGTTGAAACCTGCACCATGAGCAGCGGGATCACGGAACCAACACTGGAAGTTCAGAACACCAGGGACAAAACCGTCGCCGATCAAATCCACCACCCGAGTGGCCTGGTTACCACCTGCCGTAGCGGGTAGCAGGCGCTGGATGGAACCACCCACGCAACGGATACCATCTCCGAAGGGCAGTTCGATTTGCTCGGGGCCATAGAAGAAGAGTCGCGTGGTGCTGGGCACGGGCTGCGCAATCAACTGGAAGTTGTTCGCGCTGATACTCGTGGATCCATTGACGGACATCGCTGCGGCCTGCCCCGTGGAGTTGGGGTTGGTGAAGCAGTAGTTGCCGTCCACCGGGTTCTTCTTGAGCATGTAGGCACGGGATTCGCCGTTGATCTCAGCCGCTCCCACGATGTCTCCATTCTCGTTGATCTGTTGCGCGTCCAGCAGAATCGCGTTCGTGCCCGCGGGCAACATGCTGTTCACGTTGGTCAGGGTCACGCCGTCGGTGTAAACCGCGCGCGTGTAGACCGGGCCAGCTTCGTAGAGGGAGTAACCAACAGCGCTGCCCTCTTCGTTCACGTCGAGCAAGTAGGCCAAGGCGTGGCCGGGCAAGACGCCCAGGTCCGTGGCACCGGCTTCGCCGAGATCCCACATGGCCGCGTGCCAGTTGCCGCTAGGGAACGCTTGGGTTCCACCAACGCGCCCAGCGTTGTTGATGTCGTAGGCTTCAGAGTTCTCGAACTGGCCAAAGCCGCCGATCTGATTCCACATGCCATTGAAGTAGATCGAATCGTTGGGGCTGAAGAGGTCCCAAGCCATGCCAACCAGGAACCCCACATCATTGATGCCGAGGCCGCGGTTGTACTGGTGCCAGTCTCCGGCGCCGAGGTTGTTGATCGCTCCCGCTTGCCAGGTCACAACCCGGTCTTGCGACCCCATCGGGTCCGTCGCGTAGCCCACGACCATGCCCGACTCATTGATGTCGTTGGCGTAGCTGCTGCCATCTCCGAGGTCCGGCAAGGCGCTGGGCGCCCCTACCGAATTCCAGATCACCGCCCGGTAGGATCCGCTGCCGAAGATCACATCGCGCTCGGAATTACCGATGATGACGCCGGCATTGTTGATCGAGTTGGCGGTGCTGCCCTCATCGCCCGGCAAGAAGCCCAGATCGGTCATGACGCCATTCTCCCAAAGGAAGGCGTGACGGCAGTCGGAGCCCATGCCTGTGGTGCAGCCAGGAATCGTGGACCATCCCACCACCTGGCCCATGTCATTCACCCCAAGGGCGCCGGAGTCATTGCCCCCGAGAGTTCCCAGATCAATGAAGGTGTAGGCCTCAGAGCCCGAACCAGCCAAAACCGTGGCGGGAACGACAATCAAGGCAGAAAGCAGGGACAGAATCGTGCGGAATTTCATGGGTAACAGTCTTTGAAGAACAAAAATGGATGACTTGCTGGGGTGGCTCTTGTATAGCCGCTCTGAATCGGAATTGGTGTCATTTATCGCAAATATATCCCTACCGGTCAGGTCACTCATTCGCTACGATTAGAGCATGGACTCAACTCGCAGCCAGGGCCCCCAAGGGGCGAGCGCGACATTGGAAACCCGCCTTCGGGCGGTCGGGGACGAGCTTGGGGGTGCGCTACGTGCAATTTTAGGCGCGCTCCCTGGCTTCCCCCATCGACCGGGACAGCTCTCCCAGGAACTCGGTGTCAATCGCGCGGTGGCCAGCAAGATGCTAGGAGCGACCAAGAAGAGGGATCCCCTGGAAATCCTGCACCTGATTCCGGGGCCGGAGCCCCTGCGGAAGGTCGTCCGCTCAGCCAAGGAAAAGGGCGTGGAGGCCAAGCTCGTGCAAGCGGCGGAGTCAGCCATCTCCAATTTCGATCTGCTGATTCGAAGGGAAGCCGGCAACCGCGCCGCCCTCGATGCCTTGATCAGTTCGAGCCTGCCAGGAGCTCGCGAACGCTTCGAAATGGCGAGCAAATACTCGGTGTTCAAGGGCCTCGCACAACTAAAGGGCGTGCAAGCGGAGCACTGGCTGGGTACAGCTATTCTCGCCCCCTCCGAGGAGGACCCGGCACAACTCAACCTGACGTGGCTCAACGGCGCCGTCGCCATGCAGCGCCTGCGCCCCGGGGTCACCGTGCGCTTCAGTTATCGGCATGGTGGCGGAAAGGATGGGCAGGTCGACGAAGATGGAGAACTGCCGAGTTTGGGCGTTTTGCCCTTGCAGCAGTTCTGCATCAACCCGCCGGCCAAACTAGAGAGTCGCTCCATCGGCGAGACGATTCATTACACGCTCCCCCACGACCTGGTGGGCCCCCAAGAACTCGTGGACATGTTCGTGGTCGACCACCACCCCGGCAGCGTGCGCAGACTTTCCAGGGGTCCCAAGGGACGCAGGACGTCGCTCTTTGTCGAGCCCGCCATGCCCGTAGCGCACTTGACCTTCGACACGATCTTGCACAAAGATGTGTTCCCCGGCCGGGCTCCAGATCTCCTGGTCTACGACACCGGGTACGACGGCATCGCCAATGTAAATGACCCAGGCCGGGACATGGATCGCGTTTCCCTCAAGGAGTCCGTGCAGATCCTCGGAAGAGACATGGGGCAGTACCAGGCCACCGGCATCCCGACCTACGGTTCAATGTTGCTGCACCTTTGCGACCGTTTCGGATGGGACCCCGCTGACTTCCGCGGATACCGCACGGAAATCGCCTATCCAGTTTACGGATGGCAGGTCTGCCTGGCTTTCGAGCCGCCCATGGAATAGACCCCGGCTCGGGATGGAATCTGTCCTCTCGTAGGGCCAGAATAGCCGCCAGTGAGGTGCTTGCCTCGCCCCCACCTCGAGACTCACCGGCTGGCCCATGACACGCTTCGCGCACCGTATTCGCTTCTTCGTCTGCATCCTTCTGCTCTCTGGCTGCAGTTCGACGTACATCCAACGCAGTCCAGGCGTGCCCTCGAGCATTGAGCCCTCGGAGGTCCCTGGAGCCATTGTCGCGGCCGAGGACGCACTCTTCGCTGACCAGTCACTGGTTGCCCTGGATTGGATGCGCGCCGCGAGCGAACTGCGCGGGCTCCCAAGCGATCAATTGACCCGCGTGCAACGCTTGCTCGAAGCCTCTGCCGAACGCTTCATCCTTTCCATCGAAGGAGACCCCCGCGCCGCCGAAATGATGGGCGAAATCATGGACCTGGAATTGCCCCGGCAAATCACCGTCTCGGCGGCAATTCAGGGGGCGCAACTGTACATGGAGCGCGAAGAGTACAACGAGGCGGTCAAGCTCGTTCAAAGGCTCGACAAACGACACCTCACCCATCACCTGCGCCCTGAAGCAGGGAGCCTCTTGCTCGAGGCTGGATTGGCGCTCTCCTTGCTCGAGTCGGGCTGGTTTGACTCCTACCGCGAACATGCTTTTGTGGCCCTCGAGTATTGCTCTGTCAATTACCCGCGAACCGCTGGCGGAGAACTCGCCTTGCAACGGCTGGCGGAGATGTATGAGGAGGACAAGCGCTGGAGCTACGCCATTGCACGCCACGAAGAACTGACTCAAAACTACCCCAGCAGCGCCCTCGTCCCTGCAAGCCTGGCGCGTATCCCCCACTTGCGATTGGCCAGCATCGAGAGCCCCGAATACGATCGCAAGGCGCTGATCGAAGCCCGAGTTGACTTGGAAAAGTGGCTGCGGGACTACGCCGGCCACGAATCGACAAAAGAAGCCCGCTACGATCTGCGCGATGCCCTGGTGCGGCTCGCGGAAAGCGACCTCGGGATCGCGGACTTCCACGTGACGATCAAGAACGAGATTGGAGCGCGCTACCACGCCACGCGCGCCCTGGCCGAAGCGCGCTCGGCCGGTGATGACAATCGCTCGGCGCGGGCCCAAGCCATTCTGGACGCACTCGGTGCGCCAGGAGACGGCGGCCCGCTATCCACCTCGGAACCGGAGGGGGGGCAGAGTTGAGGGGCACCTTCCCGTTCACTCTGAGGATTCTGCGGGTCCTCTTGCTGGCCCTCGGCTGCGCGAGTTGTGGTTATTCCAGCGGGGTGCGTCTCCCGGGAGATGCCAAGACCCTGGGCATCGCTTTCGTCGAAAATGACAGCCCTTTTCCAGAGTTGGAACGGGAGTTCTACGCCACTCTCACGACCCAGGCCAGTCGCATGGTGACCGGAGTACTCGTGGCCCCCAGCCGCGCCGAGGTGGTCATCCGAGGAACCATCGATGACTACAGGCGCTTGCACGGCACCCAGAGTGCGCTCGGCCAGCTTCAGGAGAGTGGTATTCGCATCCGAGCCCACGCCTGGCTCGAGTCCGGCATGGACGGAGAACGCATTGGGGCAGTCCTCCATTTCGATCAGGCGGTGCGCTACATCATTACCGTGCGCGAGGACGAGGGGGGGGCCCGGCGCTCCGTGATCCAGAACATCTGCGAGGAAATGGTGCTCGACCTCTTCGCCCAACCCGACGAGGCCCCCGAGCCCCCCGACGAGATTCCCACGGACCCTTTGGTCGAGGACTTGGACTAGAATCCGGTTCCTGAAGAAGGGGGCCACTCGAGAGCCTAAAAGGGGTTTCTCCGGTCCCTGGAACAAGAGATTTTCGTAAGACGCAAAGACTCCCAACTGGGCGAACGAACACCAAACGGGTGTTCGAATGCCAGAGTTGGTTTAATAGAAGCCACATATCTCACCCTAAGGGAACCACTCCTGGTTCATGACAGGCCCCGGAGCAGTTGCTCCATACGGCCAGATCGTCCGCAGACCGATAGTAGAAAGATGCCCGAATCCAAGATGCCCGACAAGGAGAAGCAACCGAGGAACCGTTCGTACGGATCCTTCCTGCTGTTCCTTTCCATACTTGTTGTGATCCTGTTCGTCGTGGGGCGCAGTTCCTTCCCGAATCAGAAAGATCTGACCCAGGACGAGTATCTGGCGATGCTCTACACCGGAAGGGTCCAGCAGCAAGAGATCAAGGGCACCAACCGCATCGCGGGGCGCCTCAGCAATGGCGAGTTCTTCGTCACGCGCTTCACCGACCTCGCCAGCCACGAAAAGAATTTCCAGCAGCTGAAGGCGATTCCGCGCTATGAAAAAGTCACGGAAGCTCGCTTTCGCCAAGCGGTCACCGACGGGGACTACGCTCCGCAGCTCCTGCGACTGATCACCGAGTACAAGGAAGCTCCCCAGACCAAGGACGCCCCGGAGACGACTCCTGTCGCCAAGAGTTTGCGCGATTACAGCTCGCAGATTTTTGTCGAAGTCATCGCCCGAGCGGACCAGAGCGACAGCCCGCTCAGCCTGGGCAACGAGGCGCCGCTGCCTCGCCCGAAATCCAGTGGCCCCATGTGGCTTGAGATCCGGAACACGGATGATGTGGCCGTTCTGATGACGGACATGAAGGCCCTCGGTGCGCAAATCGACCGGCACTACTTCGACATCACGAGCGACCGCGGCACGACTTGGACAGACAGCAGTTCTCTGCTCTCCACTGCCCTGTTCGTCTACGGACCCTGGCTCGTGATCCTCTTCATCGTGTTCTACGCCATGCGCCAAATGCGCGGTCAAGGCGGCGCGGGCGGTGTGATGAGCTTCGGCCGATCCCGGGCGCAGTTGTACACCAAAGAGAACAACACCAACGTCACGTTCAACGACGTCGCCGGCGCGGAAGAAGCCAAGGAGGAGGTCGAGGAAGTCGTCGAGTTCCTGAAGAACCCTGGACGCTTCACGCGCATCGGCGGACGTATCCCCCGGGGCATTCTGCTCGTGGGACAACCGGGTTGCGGCAAGACGCTGCTCGCTAAGGCCATTGCGGGCGAGGCGGAAGTCCCCTTCTTCTCGATCTCCGGCTCTGACTTTGTGGAAATGTTTGTGGGAGTGGGCGCCAGCCGCGTGCGCGATCTTTTCAAGCAAGCCCGAGAGAACTCCCCCTCCATCATCTTCCTGGATGAGATCGATGCAGTCGGTCGTCGCCGTGGAAGTGGCATGGGCGGAGGCCACGACGAGCGCGAGCAAACCCTGAACGCAATCCTGGTGGAGATGGACGGCTTCGGCACCGACGAAGGCATCATCATCATCGCCGCCACCAACCGACCCGACGTGCTCGACCCGGCGCTTCTGCGCCCTGGTCGCTTCGACCGCTCGGTCACCATTGAACTGCCCGACATGGTCGGCCGCGAAGCCATCCTCAAGGTTCACCTCGGCAATGTGAAAGCCGGCAAGGACATCGACATGGCCGTCTTGGCCAAATCCACTCCGGGGTATTCCGGAGCCGACCTCGCCGCAACAGTCAACGAAGCTGCGATTGGCGCCGTACTCAATGGCAAGGACGAGGTCGCCATGGAGCACCTCGAAGAAGCCCGAGACAAAGTGCGCTACGGCCGCGAGCGGAAGTCACGCAAGTTGCTCGAAGCGGACCGCAGCATCACCGCCTACCACGAATCGGGACACGCCCTGGTGGCAGCCGAGATCGAGTGTGTCGATCCTCCTCACAAGGTCACCATCGTTCCCCGGGGCCGAGCCCTGGGCGCGACCATGATGTTGCCCACCGAAGAGAGTTATCACATGCAGAAACGGCGCATGGTTGGTCAACTGGCCGTGCTCTTCGGCGGTCGCGCTGCCGAGGAAGTCTTTTGCGGGGACATCTCCGCTGGAGCCTCCGACGACATCAAGCGAGCGACTGAACTCGCCCGCGCCATGGTCACCGAGCTCGGAATGAGCGAGGTGGTGGGCCCCATCAACTATGCGGAACGACAGGGCTCCGACTTCCTGGGAACCGAGTTGGGTGCCAGCCGCTGGCACTCGGAAGAGACCTCCAGGCAAATTGATGAAGAGGTGCAGAAATTCCTGCGTGACGCCTATGCACGCGCTTTGGACATTGTGAACTCCGGCAAGAGCAAGGTGGAGAACCTGACCCAGGCTCTCTTGCGTTACGAGACCTTGAACGTCGTCGAGATTGAACAGATCTTCAGCGGCACGTCTCTCGAAGACCTGCGCCCCGACCCCGATCCGGAGCCCGAAGCCAGCCCGGAAACTCCGCAGGCGGACATCGTCAAGAAGGACTCCACGGCAGGCACCCAGGATCTTGGCGACCTGCCCGGCGGCGCGGCGCCCTCCCCCGCCTGAGGCTTGTCCGCTTCGTATCATTCCCTCTTCGGGCGTCCGGCGCTTGCGCTGGGCGCCCGAGTTCTTGACTCGCGGGAGCTTCAGGGGGGTGATCAGCAATGGACGTTCGTGGTCAACGTCGGGGGACTCGAGCCCGCGGATCTTGATTGGTTGCGCAGTCGCCGCGGAGCATGCCCGCTGGACAGCGAGAGCGACTCGCTGGTCTTGAGTCTCCTGGCCACCGAGCTCGACGCGCAGCGCACCGCGATCCCCCTTGGCCAGGCCTTGGCCATTGCCCGGGACGCATGGAGCGCCCCGCTCGAAACGCCTCAGATCATGGGCATCCTAAATGCCACGCCTGACTCGTTTTCCGACGGCGGCCTGCATCAAGATCCGCAAAAAGCCATCGAGGCCGGCCTGCGCTTTCTGGAGGAAGGCGCCACCTGGCTCGATGTCGGGGGTGAGTCCACTCGGCCCGGGGCACAACCGGTTCCCCTCCAAGAAGAGACGGACAGGGTGCTGCCCATTCTCGAAGGCTTGGCTCGGGAGGGCGTCACCAAGCTTTCCGTCGACACGCGCCATGCAGCCGTCGCGCGCGCCGCATTGGATGCGGGAGCGACCATGGTCAACGATGTGGGTGCCGGCCTGGACGACGATGAGATGCTCTCCGTGGTCGCGAAAGCGGGCTGCGATTACGTCATAATGCACCGCCAGGGCACGCCCACCGAAATGCAAAAAGCCCCGCAGTACGGAGATGTGCTTGGCGAGGTGGCCCACTTCCTGCGTGAACGCGCCGCTGCGTGCCTCGCCGCTGGCATCGCTGGATCTGCCCTCTGGATCGACCCGGGCATCGGCTTTGGCAAGCGACTCGAGGACAATTTGGCACTTCTGCGTCGCCTAGGAGAGCTGCGCTCCCTCGGGCTCCCGCTATTGCTCGGTCCTTCCCGTAAGTCCTTCATCGGCCACATATCGGGCAATCAGCAGGAGGCCGACTGGGCCCGTTTGGAAGCCCGCGACCACCCGTTAGGGCGCCTGGGTGGAACAGCGGCCGCAATCACCTTTTGCGTGGCGGGCGGCGTAAAGGTACTAAGGGTGCACGACGTCGCCGTCATGTCGGAAGCTTGCGCGGTGGCCGCCGCGATTCAAGCCAGTCCCGCTGCCCCGATTCCCCTCCCGTGCTAACTCAACCCGCATCCTGGACCCTGCAGATTGCGATCCTCTCCACGGGGATCTATCTGTTCTTACGCTTCCTGCGCACCACCCGTGGTGGTGGTCTGTTGCGCGGTTTGTTCGTGGCCTTCCTCTTTGGCGTGATTGGGCTCTGGGGTTTGTCCAAGTACTTGGAGCTCGAGGAACTCAACCACATCATCGAGGGCTTCACGCCCTACGTGGCCGTCATTTTGACGATCATCTTCCAGCCGGAATTGCGACGGGCCATGGCCCGCTTGGGCCAACACAATCGCCTGGCGCAATTGCTCTCGAGCGGACACAAGGAAACTGTCACGCGCGTCGCGGGTGCCGCGGTGGCCATGGCTGCCCGACGCCATGGAGCCTTGATCGCATTCCAACAAGAGACCTCCCTCGACGCATGGACCGCCAACGCCGCTCACATCGACGCCGAAGTCAGCGCCACGTTGCTCGAGAGCATCTTCCACCCGGGTGCTTCCTTGCACGACGGCGGCGTCGTGATCGATGGGGATCGCGTTGTGGCTGCGGCCTGTTTGTTCCCGCTCACGGAGAACATCCAACTCTCCAAGTCCACGGGCACGCGGCACCGTGCAGCCCTGGGTTTGACCGAAGAGTCCGACGCGGTGACCTTGATCGTCTCCGAGGAAACGGGGCAAATTTCCATCGCACGCCAGGGCTTCATGAGTCGCGACATTCCTGCCGCGGATCTAGAGCAGGGGCTGCGCGACGCCCTCGGAATTTCCCAGGGGGAAGAACACCAGGCGGGTCGTGAGCGCTTCCTCCCCAAGCTTGTGGCGGGACTACGCAAGTTCTTCCTGCTTGACCTACTGCGCAAGGGCGGTGCCTTGATCTTGGCGTCCGGCATGATCTACCTCGCCCACCAGGACATCATCGTGACGTCCACCCAGACCATGCAGGTGCTGGAGGTCGCACCGGGTTCACAGGTTCGCCCGAGCGCCGGGTTGCTGCAAATTCGCTTGCCCGAGGGCAGCTTCCACCTGGTCTCACCCTCGGCTCGGGCCAAGTTGCAAATTAAAGTGTCCGGCACCCAAGCCCAGATCGATCGCCTGCCGGGAATCTTGGGTGGAGTGCTCGACGTGCCCCTCAATGCCCCCGAGGGGGCGACCGACATCGCCATTGAGGACATCTCCTGGATTCGCGGATCCGCGGGGCTGGACATGAACTGGGACAGTCAGAGCCCGCCACGACTCGAGATCGAGCGCTACATGACTTACTCAGTGGAGTTGCTCCCCGAACACGTCGAGGTGGATCTGACCAATCTCGACGCGCACTTTGTGGCCCGAGTGGACGCCATCAGCTTCGGTCAAGACACGATCGAAGTGGAAGGCCCGCGGGAAGTGATCAGCGCCCTGCGCCAGGGAGCCATGCCCTTTGCTCTAGAACCAATCCTGGTGCGCAGCAGCGACCACGAGGACCGTCGCGAGTCCCTGCGCCTCTCGGACAGCATGCGTGACAACCGAATTTCCATCCTGGGCGGGGAACGGGTGCTGGCCACGCTTTCCATCGAGCCCGCGGAACATCCCCTGCTCGATCTCGACCGCGACATCACCCTGGTCAATTTGCGCCCGGGCGTCTCCGGCGTGGATGCACGGGATTTCGTGGTGGGACAGACGGCGCAGCAAGCTCGCTTCAAGTTAACGGCAGCAGGCATCTTCGACTCCGATCCCGGAACAGATGCGTTTAAGCAAACCGCCGCCAGGGTGAGTGAGTACGCCCGCCAACACCTGAAGGCCTATGTCGACGTCTCCGACATGACCGAGGAAGGCGGCGTGGTCCCGGTTCACTGGGACTTTCCCAGCAACTGGCGTGAAGACCTCTTCCCGGGGCGCGAGAGCGAAATCGCCGCCTCGGCTCGAATCGAGGTCTTGCTCGTGAGTGATTCCACCGTGCTGCTCACGCCCAAGTGAGCACCAGTCTAGCAGCCTGTCGGGGGGGTGCCGCGTTGGGGCGGGGCCGCCCGGGGGGGGGGGGGGGGCCCCC
>JBLIMI010000023.1:0-14324 GCA_047638655.1 Minisyncoccia bacterium
AAAGAGCCGGTGCCGGGGGTCAACCACCCTGTGATCGAGAATGTGGACGCACCCTTTGTCACTCATGCGTCGCATGAGGCGGCCGAAGCCCTGGCGGAATTTTGCGAGGGCGCGGGGCATGTAGATCTGACGCCGCTGTTCACTGATGCCGAGGGCGGCGCACTGAGCGTGGTGATAGCGGTCGGGAACACCATAAGGCAAACGAACGATGACCAAGTGTTCCAGGGTCTCGCCGGGGAAGTCTGCGCCGTACCAAAAGGTGTCCACTCCGAGGAGCACGGAGTCAATGCGCCGACGGAACAGTTCACCGAGCTCTTCTTTCGTACTGCCGGGCATGTTTTGGTACCAAAAGCCAATCTGGCGAGCTCGGAAGTGACCTTCGAGCCGGGCACCGACCTGACGTACGTCATCTGCGTTCGTGAACAGGGCGAGAATGCGGCCTTGTGTACGTTCACCGAGATCGGCAATGAAGTCGCGGGTGTAGCGCAGGAACGTCTCCTTGTCTCTCGATACAGAGGGGGCATCCCGCGGAATGGAGACCAGCACCCGGCTGTAGTCGAAGACTTCGGGCGAAAGGAACGTGTGCAGGCGACACAACAGCTCAGGATCTTCTTCTGACGCCTGAACGGCTCGGTCGAGACCCAAGTAAGAGGACGCGGCATCGAAGCCGCCCTGCATGTGAGTCGTCGCGGACAAGAAGGAAGCGGTTGACAATTGGGGGTAGTAAAAACGCCCCAGGTATTCGTTGGGCAGGAGCACGCGCGCCGAAAGCACTTGGCCCGCGCTGCCTTCCGACTCGACGTCATTGAAGGTCCGCGCGTTGAATTTGGGTTTGCCTTCTTGCACGGGAAGCCAGGCGGCGAATCCTTCCAAAATCTCATCGAGATCGGTGCGCGCCTGATCGATGCCCCGTCGGACCCGCGCCATGCGTCCTGTTCCCAATCCCTCGAGGTGCGTGTTCAACTCGGCGAGTTTCTCGTCCAGTTGATTCCCCACCTGTGAAAAAGAGAGTCGCCTACGAACCAGTTGATTGCCTCGCTCCCCTTCGGCGTACTCCTTGAGTAGAGAGTGTTCTTCACGTTCATCCCGTTCGCGTTCGCGAGACTTGCGCCACTCTTCAAAGGACCCCACCTCGTCTTGGATTTCATGAAAAGCAGAGAGCAAGGCGTCGTGCCGTTCGCGACAGGTTTGCAGGGCTTCCCAGCTGGGTGTTCCATCCACGATGCGCTTCGCGATACGCGTGAACAGGCTGCGCGCTCTTGACTGGCTCGGCTTGTAGAGGCGGTCGAGCCAATGAGAGACGGACTGCAGGCCCACGGAGTGACTCCAGGCGGAGTGGGCCTGGTCGTGCAAGTGTTCGCACTCGTCGAAGATGACGTGACGGAAGAAGTCTTGGCGGGCGAGAGCAAAGCTGTGATTGGTGACAACGACATGACTGCGTTCGGCGCGCCAGCGGGCGACCTCGGCACCGCAGGTGTGCTTGTCCTCCTTGGAGCGGCAGCAGGATGTGCGCGCTCGAACCTGTCGAATTAGATCCTCCAAGGTGGACCGGTACGTTTCGTTGTGCCCAAGCTCTAGCGGCGAGCGCCGGGGCAGTCGGTCCAAATCGCCGGTGGCGTTGGATAACGAGAAGGCCAGCAATTGGCAAAAGGCGAGCCATTGTTCTCCTGAACCTTCGAAGGCCGGGACGTGCAGCTTGAGTGTGCGCCAGCAGACATAATTTTCGCGACCCTTCAGCATGGAGACGCGCAATCCTGGAGAGAGACCGGCACGCGCCAAAACATCGAGCGCACGGGGAACTTCGCGGTCGATGGCTTGTTCCTGGAGGGCGCGGGTGTAGGTGGCAATGCCCACCCGCACCTCGTGCCGTTTGGACCAAAGTAGAGCCGGAATCAAGTAGGCCAGGGTCTTGCCGGTGCCTGTGGGCGCGTGAACCAAGAGCAACTGTGTCTCGGCTTCGACGCTGCGGCCGAAATTTTGGGCGACCTCACTGCTGACCTCATGCTGACTTGCGCGGTAGACCTTGCCCGCTGTGCCCCCGTGCTCTTCCTCGAAGATGCCAGGCAGATGATCTCGGAATACGGCATCGAGGATGGCTCGATCGTCGGCATGCCACGGCAAAGCACGCTCCCGGTTGGGAGGCAGTGGATCAAACTCGTGCCATTGCTTGGCGTCATCTGTCCAGCGCGGTGATGAGCCTTCGAGTACAACGTGCAGGAAGTCAGCTTCGAGGAAGTCGGATTCAAACTTGAGGCCCTGAACCCCGGACCCGGTGTCGTGTTCCTCCATCCACAGATCCGCCGATTGCAAGAGTTGCAACACTTGCCCCAGCCTTTGTGCCCCAACGGGTTCAGTCACGGAGAGACGCGACCAAGCCGTGGCAAGCCCAACCGAAACCACGTGCACCACTTCCGGGTTCTCCGAGAGGAAGGTACGAATTAAGGTCGACAGAGCCTGACGAAGCTCGCTCGCCTTGCTGGCCGTGGCTTGGTTCGTGCCACGTTTGGCAAGCAACTCAGCGATGAAATCCTCGGGCTGGGAGGCGAGCCTGCCAGGAAGCAACAGGGCTCCTATTTCGGTCAGCCCTGTGATGGTGGGGAGCTTGGCCCCATTGCTGGACAAGGCTCCGTGACAGGCAGCAAAGCGAGCAGAGTCGAGGACGACAAGCAGGTCCTTGCCGCAAAACTCGAGCAACTCTTCCCAAGCCTGACTTGGAGTCTCTTCATCGTGAATCGCCGAGAAACCGTTCAGGTGCACCTGGCCCGCTTCGGAAGTCACTCGCAGCGCTTCGCAGGAGAGTAAGTTGCCGTTCGTGGGATCAGCCCCCTCTTGCTCGAGGGTGACGAAAATTACGCTTCCCAAGGAGCGTTCCCAGGGTGCGGCCCCTTCTCGTGTTGTCTCTTTGTTCTCCGCCTTGGTCATGGTGACGAGCCCATCGTTTGGGCGTCGAGCACGCTATTAGAACCGATCCGCTCCGCGAGGATCCCGCCGAGTTGCCTGGGTTTTCGTTCAGGCCCAGCCTTGGGCCGAGCTCAGCCCTCGACGGACAATTCGCCCAATTTATTGACCGTGCGCCAGTTGCGCGTGGTCGCTTCCACGCCCAGATAGCGTTGGAAAGAACTGTTATCCAGCTTGGTCCGGGCGGACCCGTGGGGCAGGTGCATGTACAGTTCTTCGCCGATCAGGTGGATCGACTCTCCTTCCACGGCACGCGACGCCACTTGCTTAAGTCCGGAGGCCTTCGGGTTTCCGGAGAGAAACGTCACGTGCAAGTGGCTCGCTTCAATACCAGACTTCGCCAGGTACGGATTGTTCTCGATCAGCGAGGTCCATTGGCTCGCCCGGCGCGTGATAACGGGCACCTCAAGACCGAACTGTTCGAGAATGGCAGCAGAGACTTGCTTGGACACGGTGGCCGGGCTTCGAGCGGCTGACTGCAAGACGAGGTTTCCGCTCTGGATGTAACTGCGCACGTGCGAGAACCCGAGCCCTTCCAGGCACTCCCGCAACTCCGCCATCAGGAGTTTCTTTTTGCCGCCGACGTTGACCCCACGCAGCAAAGAGATGTAGCTCGCCATGGAGCCGAGTCTAGGTCATTCGGCCACGCGAAGCGCGGTCCCCTCGATCGAACTCGGCTCCCCGTGGTTCACGGAGTCCAGGTAAGCTCGAGGCCATTCGTCAAGTTGAAACCACTACCGCAGAGAGTCCCGGCGGCATCGCGGTACCAAAGCTGGTAATCCCGAGTCTCACCTGCGTTGACTACTCCGGCCACCGCGATGTCGACGGTTGTGGCGGATGTTCCGGTGGCGCTCGAAGCGACGATCTGGAGTCGTTTGACGGGCCCGCTCACGCAGCGCAGGCCATCACCAAAGACTTGGCCAAGACCTCCATTCACTTGTTGGGTGCCCTGAAAGAACAGCCCGGTGGAGCTGGGAACGAGACCTGAAGCCACCAAGGAAAGGTTGGCTGAGGTCACGCTGGTGGAGCCGACGGCACTTAGGGTTCCACCGCCTGAGTTAGTGCCATTCGCGCAGCCCGCCTCGCCTCCAGCAACGGAACCATCGTTGGGGTTACCGCAGGGGCAGTTCATAGCGCCGGCTGCGCCGAAGCAGAAACGCGTGCCTATGTACTCTCCGGCGCGGACCACCAGTGCCACATTGGCGCTGGGCGATGCGATCACCAAGTCCACTAGGCCATCTCCGTCGAAGTCGCCGATGGTGTCCATGGCGAATCC
This sequence comes from Minisyncoccia bacterium, assembly GCA_047638655.1. Taxonomy (GTDB): domain Bacteria; phylum Planctomycetota; class UBA1135; order UBA1135; genus JABACD01. Next base: position 4,235 of record JBLIMI010000023.1, read on the forward strand.
GCAGGCAGAGACACCGGGGGTGCCCCAAACGGAGAAGAGTACGCTGCCGTCCGCACCTGAGTGAGCTTGCACAAAACCAGCGGGGTTGAAACTCCCGGAGGTAAGTAGCGGAGCACCCACGAGGTAATCCTCGAAGCCGTCTCCGTTCAGGTCACTGACGCCGGTGACGCGGTGGCCCATGTGATCACCTGCGAAGCCTCCGAAGTGTTGGTAGATCACGCTTGAGGAGCTATTGGAGTACACGCGGGCCACTCCTTCGCTGCTTCCGCTATTGCCATCGATGAGCGGATCGCCAATGATCACATCGGCGAAGGCATCACCGTCTAGATCTCCGATCACGTCCACCGAGTAACCGAAGGCTCGTGAGCCCGTGGGGCCGGCGAAGGTGCGCAACAGGGTGCCGTTGGAACCGGAGTAGATGAACGCTTTGTTGGTGCCGGGTGCGCCAACCAACAGCTCACCGATGCCATCCCCGTTTTGATCGGGCATGGCCGCCAGAGACTGTCCGAGCAATTCGGTAGCCAGCGAGTTTGTGATCGTGAAGAGCTGCAGCCCACTTTGCCCGGAGAAGATGTAGATCATCCCTGCGTTGTTGCCGGCTGAGCTGTCTCTGGGGGCTCCGATAGCGAAGTCGGGAACGCCGTCACCATTTACATCGTCGAGAGCCGCGCTCGCGGCGCCAAAAGAAGAGCCAGCGGGGCCACTGAGCGTGAAGTGCAACCCGCCGCTGCCCGTACGAACTTCGGCGTACGTGGGTGCAGAGGACGATGCGGGGTCTCCGGGGGCTCCGATCAAAAGCTCAGCGGTGCCGTCGTTATTGAGGTCCGCGAGCTTGGTCAAGCTGAAGCCGAACCAGTCAGCAGCGGCGGGCTCGCTGTACTCCTGCATGAGCGTTCCATCTCCTCCGTGCAAAACGCCGACCTTGGCTTGGCTAGCCACCCCAAAGATCGGCACTTGGCTGATGGCGACCTCCGCCAGGCCATCGCCATCGAGGTCCCCGAGGGAGCACACGTCCACGCTGAAAGTCCCTGTCCATCCCGGGACGCTATAGGTGTGAATGACGTCCTGGGAGAAGCCTGGCGTGCTGAAGGCCACGAGTAGGAAGCTGGCGGAGAGGAGGGGTCGGCGATTCATGGGTCTGGTGAGGATCAAGGTGCTATTGCGGGAGCAAAAACGAGGGAGCAAAAAGCGAGGTCGGACGGGGACATGCCAGAGAGCCTCCAAGGGCACCTTCAAGGTATCCGCAGACTTGGCCTCGATGACCTCGGGGTGCGCACTAGGATGCAATTTATTACAAGCGGGGGAGGTTTTGACGCATGGGTAACGCTGCTGGATCTTAAGCCTGTGCCCGAGGATGCATAGCTTACAATTACCGTAACATGTTTATTTGTAAGGTGTAACGGCAAGTTCTACTAAGGAATTAGGCGTCACCGGAGGTGTTCCGTTCATCAATCCTAAAATCTTAGTAGAACGGGTCGACAAGAGTCCTGGAGACACAACCATGAACAAAGCAGAAAACCCCGACCGACTCACCGACCTCGAACTGGAGATCATGCAGGTGATCTGGGCCATGCCCCAGGAGAGTCCGACGGTGCGCGAGGTGGCCGACGCCTTGAACCGCCGTGACTCCAAGGCTCTCGCCTACACGACCGTCCAGACCATGCTTGGCATCCTTTGCCGCAAGGGGGCGCTGGAATCCAAACCAGGGCCGGGGCGTGCCCACCTTTTCCGGCCCCTCGTGAGCCGAACTCAGGCCCGAAGTTCCATGACCAAGGACCTCGTTGAGCGTCTCTTTGGTGGGGAATCCAAGCCGCTCTTTGCGGCCTTGCTCTCCGATGAATCGATCGGGCGTGCCGAGCTTGAGAGCTTGCGCGATCTGATCGACGAGCAGTTGGACGATGAACAGCCGGGCGGCGGGGGACTTTGATGGAATTGGTCGTCGCACACATTTGTCTGGCCAGCATTACGGTCGGATTGCTTGCTCTGGTGTCGAGAGCCTTGCTCCCACGTTTGCAGGCGAAACCAGGGACCGGCTATTGGTTGGTCCTGGGAGCCATCGCGATTGGACTCTTGAGCTCTGGCACCCAGATCGCCTTGCAGGGCCGGGGCTTACCCAGTGGCTTGCCCATGGCACAAAGAATGTTGCAGGTCGGTCAAGACTTGGGCCAGTCGCCGATCTTTGGGCAGAAGCAGGAAGCAGAGCCGCGCGTGGTGACGGAGAGTGCCGAGTCTGCTCCCTGGAACATGCAGGACTTAGCGGTCCTGAACGCCATGCTCTCCGAAAGGGCCCTTGTTGAAACAACGGATGGGGTGCAAACGGTGCCCGCTGCCGCAGTCCATGGAAGCGCGCCTGTGGACAGAAACTGGTTTCCTTGGATCGCTGGCACTTACTTCGCAGGGCTTCTGATCGCCGTGGTGCAACTATTGCGTCAGGCGATTCACAGTTGGCGGTTGCTGCAGCAATCGCGGATGGTGACAGATAAATTTGTGCGGCGAGTTTGGCACTCGATCCCGGATCGGAGCCAGCGCATTCGGCTGCGCGAAGTGCCCGGGCTCGATCTACCCGCGTGCACTGGCCTGATTCGTCGGACGATCCTACTTCCTCCCGCACATCGTTTGCCGAGGGAAGAGAACGCTCTGCGCTGTATCTTGACCCATGAGTTGGTGCACCTTCAAAGAGGTGATACCTGGGGTCTGATGTTGCAAGAAACCTTCCGCGTGCTGTTCTGGTTTCACCCCGCAGCCTGGTGGTTGAGCAATCAACTGGAGCTCATGCGAGAGCTTTCCTGCGATCAACTCGTCGTCAAAAAAACCAAGCTGCGCAAGGGCTACGCCGAAGCGTTATTGCAATGCGCAGCCGGCTTGGAAAACGGAGGGGGAGACCGTTCCGCTGCCCATAATTCCTTGGCCCTTGTGCCGTTAACCCGTTCTCAAACTCAGTTACGGAGAAGAATCGAAATGCTGTTTAGTCCCAATTCAACCCGCAGCGGTCGCTCTCATTGGCTCACCGTTGGTATGGCAGGAAGCGCTGCCGGGGTGTTGTGCTTCACTCAAGTTGCCCTGGCCGCCGGTTTCAAGAGTCCCGTTGCGGGCCACGAACCCGTCGTTGTGAATGTTCAGCCCGTGGCGGGAGATGAACTGGATCGACACGTGGACAAACTCGTCCAACAGGTCCAGTCGGGCAAATTGGAAGTGGCTGAGCTAAAGCGTCACGTGAACCACATCGTGCGTGCAGCCCTTGAGGAAGAGAGTGACCTTGACTCGGAGACCCGTGAGGCAATCATCCAAGGCACCGGAGAAGTCACCGACGCAGTTGCCGAGATGATTTCCGAGCTTCAGCTGCACACCGGTGGGCTGCGGGAGTCTCTCTCTGGTATGAACCTGAAAGAGGCGCTGCACGGTCATGGCGATGGCTTCACGATTCAAGTGGAGGATGGTGAAATCCCCCAGCTTGATGAGCTGCTGGCCAAGTACGGCCACGGGGGACAGAACATGAAGGAGCTGATGAGCATGGCTAATAAAGTAAGCAAGATGGCCCAACAAGCTGACTGGGAAGGATTCGCCAAGCAAATGGAGGGACTGGATCTCGAACAGCACACCATTCATCTTGAGCAATTGGGTTCGCTCGCGGAACAATTCGACGTGGAGCAATTCAAAGCCGAGATGATGGGAGACCTCTTTGGCAAGGGCGGCCTCGCCGAGCTGCTGGAAGAGGTTGGGTCCACCAAAGGGCACCGGATGCACATGACGGACCACCATGGTTCGGGCCAAGCCACGCACGCTCCTGCGTTGCGGGAGCGCCATGAATCCATTCCGCAACTAGAGGGCAAGCTCCAACGTCACTCGCGGCATGACATGGACCAGGGAGACATTCGCAAACTAGTCGAGCAGGCGCTCTCCGAAGCAGGAGTTAGCGGGCAAAGCTTTGGTGGCAAAGGCTCCAAGCACTCTGTGGAGCTGTCCGAGTTCATCGAGAAAGCTAAGGCTCTCGAAGCGCTGGAAGAGAGCGGTGTTGACGGGTTCCAAATTTTGCGCTCGCCCGAATTCGGCAACTTGATGAAACATGCCAAAGGCAAGCTGGTCGAGGGCCTGCATGGTCACTCCGGCGATGCGCCCAAGCAACGCATCCACGAAACCAGGCAGCGCAAGCCCAACGGGGCGAGCCCGCTTGAAGCCCGTGTAGAGGAGCTTGAGAAGCAGGTCCAGCAGCGGATGGCGGAGTTGAAGGAACTGAAAGCTCAGTTGCGCAACGATAGGCGCCGCTTCTAGCGCAGGCCCGCAACTCGGTCCAACCCGCCTTGAGTACTGGGGCGGTCAGGAAAGGGCTCGACCGGATGGTCGGGCCCTTTCGCATGCCTAGCTAGAGAATTCGAGTTCCGCGGAATCGACCGATTGCCCTGGAAGGTCAGAGTAAATGGATCTTAAGTGGACATTAAATGGTCTATTTGAGGCGGAAGCCTCCTTTGCGCCCAGTTAGGCTTTCCCGGGACCAACCTTGACAGTTCCGTCAGGCTTCTTATGAATTGCGGCCCGCCGCTCCCTTGTGGAGCTTCCTGAACCCATCGAAGAATTATGGTGTCCCTCCCGGCCAAGGCCTTGGTGATCGTCGAGTCCCCGACGAAAGCCAGAACGATCTCCAAGTACCTCCCGAAAGGCTTCCACGTGGAAGCTAGCATCGGCCACATCCGTGACCTGCCCACCTCCGCCTCGGAAATTCCGAAGGCCGTGAAGGCGGAACCCTGGTCACGCCTTGGAATCAATGTGGATCACGAGTTCGAGCCGATCTACGTCGTCCCCGCCGAAAAGAAGAAGCAGGTCAAGAAGCTGCGCGATCTGCTCAAAGAAGTGGACGTCGTCTATCTCGCGACCGATGAAGACCGTGAGGGAGAGGCCATTTCCTGGCACCTACTCGAGGTCCTGAACCCGACGGTCCCCAAGAAGCGTTTGGTCTTCCACGAGATCACCAAGAAAGCGATCCAAGCTGCCCTCGAGAACCCTCGTGAACTCGACACCCGCATGGTGAAGGCCCAGGAAACTAGGCGCATCTTGGACCGTCTCTACGGCTACGAGATTTCGCCCATCTTGTGGCGTAAGGTCGCTCCCAAACTCTCCGCCGGCCGTGTGCAGTCGGTGACCGTGCGTTTGATCGTGGAGCGTGAACGCGAGCGTCAGCGGTTTGTGCGCAGCACCTACTGGGACCTGAGCGCAGACTTTCAGGCCTCGAACGGGCCCGCCTTTGCCACGGTGCTCTCCTCGCTCGACGGAAAACGGGTCGCGCGCGGTAAGGACTTCGACAGCACTACGGGCAAGCTGAAGTCTGAGGATAGCAAGGATGTGGTCCTGATTGATGAAGCCATGGCTGGCGAGGTCGCGGCGCGCATCAAAGACTCCGACTGGAAAGTGGAGCGCGTGGAGCGCAAGCCGTTCACCGATCGGCCTTCGCCTCCGTTCACCACCAGCACCCTGCAGCAAGAGGCCAACCGCAAGTTGCGACTCTCTGCACGAGCGACCATGCAAGCGGCCCAACGCTTGTACGAGAACGGACTCATCACCTACATGAGAACGGACTCGACCACGCTCTCTAGCCAGGCGGTTGACGCTTCTCGCAAAGCGATCGAGCGGCTGTACGGCAAGGAGTATGTTCCGAGCAGCCCGCGCACCTACAAGACCAAGGTTAAGAATGCACAGGAAGCTCACGAGGCGATTCGCCCGGCGGAAGGGTTTCAGCTACCCGATGACTTGCGCAGTAAGCTCAATGACCGGGAGTACAAGGTCTACGAGTTGATTTGGAAGCGGACGATGGCTTGTCAGATGGAAGACGCTCGCGGCTTCCGCATGAGTCTGCGCATCTCGGATGACTACGCAGTGTTCCAGGCTTCCGGGAAGTCGATTGCATTCCCCGGGTACTTGCGAGCGTACGTCGAAGGAGCAGACGATCCCGATGCCGAGCTTGCCGACAAGGAGCTCATGCTCCCCGTTGTTCAGGAAGGTGAGTCGGTCAACCTGAAGGATCTGAAGCAAAAGGATCACACCACTCAGCCCCCCGCTCGTTACACCGAGGCCTCCTTGGTGAAGGAACTCGAAGCGAGAGGCGTTGGCCGCCCGAGTACCTATGCAACGATCATCGACACGATCTTGAGCCGGGCTTACGTGGTGAAGCAGGGGACGGCCCTGGTTCCGACGTTTGTGGCTTTTGCCGTGATCAAACTGATGGAGCAACACTTCTCGGGTCTGGTTGACATCGCGTTCACAGCGCGCATGGAGAGCGACCTCGACGACATTGCCCTAGGTAAGAAAGATGCCCTGCCCTATCTCAAGGAGTTCTACTTCGGCGAGAAAAGCGGCAAAGGGCTCAAGACCCTGATTCAGACCGAGATCGATGCCCGGGATGTTTGTACTTTGCCACTTGGCGAGGACGCCGAGGGCAACATGATTAACATTCGTGTGGGCCGCTACGGTCCATATCTCGAGCGCGGCGAAGAACGGGCCACTGTGCCCGCTGGCATGGCCCCCGATGAACTGACCATTGCGAGCGCAGAGGAAATCTTGCGCAAGGGTTCAGGGCCTATTGAGCTTGGAACGGATCCTGAGTCGAAGTTGGAGGTCTATGCGAAGACCGGCCGCTACGGCCCCTACTTCCAAATGGGAGAGAATGACGCAGAGCCCAAGATGAAATCGCTCTTGCCCGGTTGGGATGTGGAGACGGTTACTCTTGAAAATGCGCTACAAATGCTGCGCTTGCCGCGCCTAGTAGGCGAAGACCCCGATGGCGAGGAAGTCTGGACGGACTTCGGTCGCTACGGACCGTACGTGAAGCGCGGCTCCGACACTCGGAGCCTTGAGAAGCCTGAAGATATTTGGGAAGCGAGCATGGAAGTGGTCCTCGCCAAACTCGCGGAGCCGCCCGCGCGTGGTGGCAGTCGCCGGACTTCAAAAGTCTTGCGAGAGCTTGGCGTGGATCCCAAAACCGAACTCCCGGTGCGCTTGCTCTCTGGGCCTTACGGACCGTACGTCAGCGATGGCACGATTCACGCTTCAATCGCGAAGGACGCCGATCCTGACAAGGTGACCCTAGAGGAAGCCTGCGACATGATCGAAGTGCGCGAGCAGACGGGAAAGAAGAAGCGCAAGAAGAAGGCAAGCAAGAAAAAAGCTGCCAAGAAGAAGGCCAAGAAAACCACCAAGAAAGCGGCGAAAAAAGCTGGTAAGAAGAAGACTTCCAAGAAGAAAACGGCAAAGAAGGACGCTTCCTGAGCCTGAATTGAGGAAGGGCGTGGGGTGTTGTATCCCGACGTCTCGACGCGCGAGCGGTGTGCGGATAGCATGGGTCGTTCCCGCCATCCCCGAACCTCTGCCCCCGCCCCCCGCTCGAGAATGGAAATTACCGAGATCCAGGTTGAAGACTACGAAACGGTTGTCCGCTGCCACGACCAGAATTCCGGGCTTCATGCTCTGATCGCCGTGCACGACACCACCCTTGGCCCGGCCTTGGGAGGAATGCGCATGTGGCCCTACGCTTCAGAGGACGAAGCGCTCTTTGATGTGCTCCGGCTCTCGAAAGGCATGACACTCAAGTCAGCCGTGGCAGAGACCGGGCTCGGTGGAGGCAAGTCAGTCATCCTTGGAAACCCCAAGACCGACAAGAGCGAGGATCTGTTTCGGGCAATGGGTCGGTTCATCGATAGCCTCGATGGTCGTTACATCACGGCCGAAGACATGAACATCGGCATCGCGGACTTGGAGATGGTTCACAAGGAAACGGAATACGTTACGGGTCTCAAGCGATCGGAAGGAAGCTCCGGCAACCCGAGCCCCTACACCGCTGAAGGCTGCATGATTGGTCTTGGCGCCGTTGTGGAGGAACTCGATGGAAGCAAGAGCCTCAAGGGCAAGACAGTCGTCATCCAGGGCGTTGGCGCTGTGGGGGGCGCACTCGCGATCATGCTCAAGGAAGCGGGCGCCGTAGTCACCATTTGTGACATCAACGAAGCCAGAGTGAAGGAACTTCAATCGGAGTATGGCTTCCAGGTTGTTTCCGATGAGGAGCATCTGTCCGTCGAGTGCGACATCTACTCGCCTTGCGCCCGCGGCGCCGGGATCAACGATGAGACAATTCCTTTGCTCAAGTGTCGGGCCATTGCTGGCTGTGCAAACAATCAGATGTTGGAGACCCGCCACGCTCTGGTCGTTCGCGATCGTGGCATTCTCTACGCTCCGGACTATGTCTTGAACGCAGGTGGCATCATCAACGTGTCTGTCGAGTTGATGGCTGAGGGTTACAACGAAGAGTACGCTAGGGGCCGCATCGCTGGTATCTACGGAAACCTCAAGCGAGTATTCGAGATCTCCCGTGCTGACAACATCCCCACCAACGAAGCTGCTGAACGCCTCGCTCGACAGCGCATCGAGGCGGCCAGGACGGCCAAAAAGTAGATCCACTCGCTTCGGGTGCGAACGTAGAAGGATTGAGCCGAACAGGGTGGCCGCACCCCTCGGCTCAATTTGTCTTTTGGGGCGAGACCTTCGCCGTGGCCGCGAGTTTCGTAGAGCGTTAGCTCCTGGAAACCCCACCGACCATGTTCAAAACCATTCCCATGGCCTTCGCGGCCGCCCTCGTCCTGCTCAGCCCCGCTCGCGTCTTGGCCTCCGAGGCCCCGGTGAACCTTGTTCCCCAGGAAGCTTCGAGTGCGTCTGAAATTTCTAGTGGAGGCGAGAAAGGCCGTCATCACGGGCGATTCGACCGGTCGGCTTACGTGCGCAAGCTCCTGCGCCGTAAAGGAGTGCTGGAGAGGCGTGTGGATCTCATGAGGGGCGCCCTACGCTCTGAAAAAGTAACCCCCGGGCGCCGCGCTCAAACACTACGTCGTTCATCCAGGGCTTCTGACAGTCGCCGTCTGCTGCGCCGCTTGGAAGCGCGGGCTGAGGAGTCGAAGGCACGCCAGGGGGGTGGTTTGAGGGCCGGAAGCGGCTCGAGGTCTGGAAGGAAGGCACGGGCCTCCGACGCGGGACATCGGAAAGGCCGAGGGCGCGCCAGTTCAGGGAAAGGCAGCCGAAGTCGGGGTCATTCCGGGGCACGCCAGAGCGGAAAGAGCCGGGCACGTCAGCGCTAATCCAATCCGGGGTATACCGGGATTGAAGCGGGTGGTTCTAATGGCTCAAGCCTCCAATCCCTCGAGCCGATTTCCTTGAGAGACCGCGGGATTTGCCTGCCTTGAAAGGACCACCGATATGCCTTCTTCGACCAAACCTCTCCGTCCATCCGCAGATTTACGACGCGATCTGCTTGAGCACTCGCTCTACACGCGAGTGGACAGCCTGCCCCGGCTACGGGTGTTCATGGAGAGCCATGCCTTCGCGGTGTGGGACTTCATGTCCTTGCTGAAACGACTTCAGGCAGACTTGTGTCCGTCTACTTATCCGTGGACTCCACCCGTGGACATCCAGTCAGCGCGTTTCATCAATGAAATTGTGCTCGGAGAGGAAAGCGATCTGGATCCCAACGGCGATCCGGCAGGCCATCTGGACATTTACCTGCGAGCGATGGACGAAGTAGGCGCGGACGCCTCCGGCTTTCGCTCCTTTCTGGCTATGGTCTCCCTAGGCCGTTCCGTGCCCGATGCATTGAACGGTGTACGCGTTCGCAAGCCGGTCCGGGACTTTGTCGAGACGACCATGGATGTTGCGCTCAACGGTTCCACCGTGGAAGTGGCTGCTGCGTTCCTCTACGGGCGGGAAGACCCCATTCCTTCCATGTTCTCCCACATACTCAAGGTGCTCAAGGACGAGGGCCTGGAGGCCAGACTCTTCCAGTATTACCTGCAACGCCACATTGACCTGGATGGCGATTCCCACGGTCCGATGGGAGAGCGTCTGCTGGCGCGTTTGATCGGGGGTGACCCAGAGCGAGAGCGCCTGGCCGAGGCGACGGCTTCGCGAGTGATTACCGCCCGCATCAAACTTTGGTCGGGGCTCGAACTTGAACTGGGGCAGCTCGAGGGCGAAGGCTATCGCCGCATGATGGGCATCTAAGCTAGCGCCTTTCGAAGACAGTTCCCGGCGTTCGAACACAAAGAAGCGGGGGCGCGCCCAA
>JBLIMI010000024.1:0-14114 GCA_047638655.1 Minisyncoccia bacterium
GTTGAGAGGTCCCCACTACGCTTCGCCGGTCACTGGCGACGGAAAAATCTACTGCGCCTCTTGCTGCAGGGAGCATCGCCGTTCTCGCTGCCGGGCAGAAGCTAGACGTGCTCTCCAACACAGATTTGGGGGAGCGCATCATGGCCACTCCGGCGCTGGACCGGGGCGTGGTCTATGTTCGGAGCGAGAATCACCTGTTTGCCTTTCGCGCGCCGGAGTAGGCGGGCCTCGGGCGCTGCTCCCAAGAAGTGGACCAGAGAGAGGGGCGGGTCATCAGGAGCCCTTCAGAAGCTCGAACGAGTCAGGGTGTCGAGGATACGCTGCTCGCGTTTCTGTAGCAGACAACCCTGCTTCGGGAGGAAAAAGCGATAGGCCCAGACAGCCCCCGCCAAGACCAGGCAACTCGTGATCAGATGCACGGGCAAGAAGTCCGCAATGTGAAAGAACCCCAAGAGGAGTTCAAGGGACGAGGGTAAGGCAAGGGGCGACACCAGAATTGGCAAGAAGAGCAAGGTCATAACCTGAATGAGCACCGTTTTGAACTTGGCGTTGTCCGCCTTCATCGATCCTTCCTTCATACGCATGGGCATCAGGATTGAAATCGTGTTCGCCACCAAGCAGGTGATGATGTATCCAGCAGGCAACAGCAACCACGTCGCCAGAAAGTGCAACGCATCTTCTGGGAAGAGCAGTTGCAAACCCACCAACGCCACCGCACTGATGCACAGGCCGAATGGCGCACCCGCCAAGTTCTTGCCAATCAAAATTTTCTCCCGTGGCACTGGTGAAAGCACGAAGGCACGGAAGCCTTCGCGATCCAATCCGAATTGATTCTGCAAGAGTTGCATGATGGTGAAGAGGCCCATGCAGATCGCACCTAGCGAAAGGAACGGGCGCACACCATCGGACACCTCGGAGGCCCCACCTGAAAAGTAGGCGGCTCCACCAAACATGAGGAGGAAGACCGGAGTCAAGAGCACCATCTTGAACTCAGGTGCACGCCACAGGGACCGCGTCCCGGCCAGTGCAATGCTGGAAGTGGCTTCCCCAAAGAACGGCAACTCTCGACTCACAAACAGCGGACCAGCGGGCTCCTGGGTGGAAGCCTTGGGGACCGGTGAGGCCTCTTCATCTCCGTCCTTGGAGCTGTCCATTCCTGTCACAAAACGCAAGGTCGTGCGGTAGGAACGTCGCAGGCTCAGGCCAGCAATGGCCAGGAGCCCCAGGATGCACAGCAACCCCGATACAAAGCGCTGCTCCATCAGCGAGCGAGCCCCGTAGGGCAACCAACCGAATGGAACCGCGATGGTCGCGCGGCTCAACCACTTCTCAACGAAGACCATCTTCTTCGCGCGGCGATCTTTCTTGAGCTGCTGCCTCAATTCGCGAGCGGTAGGCTGCGCGCCATCGGTTTCTGTCGCGGTCGTATCGAGTTCTGAGTCAGCGGTTTTAGCCACCACAGAGATAAGCTCCGGCACTTCGCCACTCTCTAGCACCGCTTGCACCACGGGATCATCGTCGTCATCGCTCGAGTTGACTGAGATGTTGATCAAGTTGGGAACCTGTGCCAGGACCGCAAAACTAAGGGTAAGCATGATGACCACATTTTTGCGCCTGCGCTTGTCGTGGATCATGGTCCCAAGCCACCCGCGCAACTGATAAGTCAGCGCGGTGAGCAAGCCGATCATGCCTGCAATCAGCGGGAACAGCAGCAACATCCGGGGCCCAAAGACCCAGACTGAAGCACTCGCCAAACCCGTCATTGGCGGAAGAACAACCAACAGACTCACGCTCACGAATGAGCTGAGATAGTTGTACAAGTGCACGCCCAACATGGACGCTGGCAGGTGCAACAGGCTTTGAATGGTTATGGCATCCGAACGCTGCAACTCCGTGACCACGCCGATGGTCCAGAAGAACACCAGAGCCACGGTTAGGACAGTCCAAGCGAGAAGAATGTGGACCGGTTTCGCGTCTGGCAGAGTCTCGACACCAACGAGGAAAGAGAAGATGAGTCCGCAGATCGCGATCGCAAGTAAAGCGATTACAAGCAAGACAAACATGGTGTTGCCCACTTTGCCCCGACGGCGGATGAGGTTGTTAAGCATTCGCCAGCGCATCCAGAGGATGGCTTTCAACTGTTCAAATCTCACGAGTTAGTTCCCTCGAACCAGCTCAGCTGTTGATCCTCGCCGGCATCATTACCGGTAACCTCCAGAAAACGCGCTTCCAGGGATCCGCCAGTGCCGAGAGCTTGAAGGGTCGTTTGCTCCACCAGTTCGCCTTTCACAATGATGCCCACGTGCGTACAGAGCCGCTCGACGATTTCGAGAATGTGCGATGTGAGGAACACCGTTGAGCCACGCTCCACAAATTTCGCCAGCATGTTCCGAATGGTCCGGGAAGCGATGGCATCGACACCTTCAAAGGGTTCATCTAGAAACAAGAGATCTGGATCGGGCAACAAAGCCGCTGCCAGAGAGAGCTTCTTCTTCATCCCGTGCGAGAACTCCAGGGTTAGCTTTTCCTCTTCATCATCCAGGGTCATTATCGAGAGCAATTCCTCGATGCGCCCTTCCAGAACGCTCTTCTCTATCAAGTGCATGCGACCGATGAACGTCAGGTGCTCGCGCGCGGTCAAATTGTCGAACAGCGCCAAATCCTCTGGCACCACTCCGATCTGGCTCTTCATGCGAAGGCTCTGTTGTGCATCCTGAGGATCCATCCCGAGCACACGAATGGCTCCCGCACTTGGCGCCAGCAAGCCCGTAAGCATCTTGATGGTCGTCGATTTCCCAGCCCCGTTGGGACCCAGAAAACCGTAGAAGGTCCCCCGCTCCACCTGCAGGTTGACACCACTCACGGCCCGCACCGAGTTGAATGATCGGGAGAGACTTGTGGTCTGAATAGCGAGTTCCATGAACGAGAGTGTCGTGAGAGGGAGGGAGGGCGGGGATGAACGAACGAGGCTAGCCTGCAATGGCCTTTCCATTCCCGATTCTCTGGAATCTTATGGGCCGGCGCACTCTACCCGTGATCAAGCGCCAATTTTTTGCGATCCCCACAAGCGTTGAGCGTCGGTGTCGCTCGGGCCAGAACCGCCGGCGCTGTCTACTCGCCAGCCTTGATGTCGTAGCAAGAGAGTTTGTTCTGATCTCGCAAGTAGAGCCGACCGCCGCTAATCACCGGGTGGGTCCAGGTCTTGGCGGTTCCGCTGGGCTGGACCTCGAAGGTCCCTTTGACCTTGTACTCGGCAGAGTTGGCTTCAACCAAGGCCACCTGGCCTTGCTCACCACGCACCACAAGATGTCCATCAGCGTAGGTCAAGGAGGCGCGATCGAGACTTCGCTCGCGCCAGGCCGTTTTGCCTGTTCGCCATTCCATGCAGATCAGCAAGGGACCGCTAGCTGCATAAACGAAATCGCCGATGCGCAAAGCACCACCTTGTCCGTTCTTGATGGTGCGCTTCTTGTAGACCATCTCGGCGCTGATCTTCCCTTCAGCGTTCTTGAGCTGAAATAGATTGCATCCTGCGCCATAGCCCGAGGTCACCCAAACATGACCGTCACTGAAGATCGGAGTTGGGACAACGGCTGTTTTTCCCACTCGCGCGGCGCGCCACAACACCTCGCCATTGTTTGCGGCGATGCCCGCCACGCTCTGACCGGTCAACACGATGTACTGGGCACGTTCCCCGTATTCGACTCGGATCAACGAGGAGTAGGATGCGGGATCAATCAGGCCCGCGCTGCGCCAAACGACCTCGCCGGTGGTTCGATTGAGAGCCGCGACACATCCTTTTGGGCCGCCCGGTGTGCAAATCACAAAGTCGCCATCCACAAGTGGAGACTCCGCATAGCCCCATTCCGACATCATTTCGCCGCCAAGCTCACCATGCAGGTCCTTGGACCAGGTGAGTTTTCCGGTTTCCAGGTCGACGCATACCAGGTTGCCCGAAGCACCAAGGGTGAATAATTGTCCGCCATCAATGGCGGGCGTGGCGCGCGGACCTTCGGGATACTCCATTTCGCGGTAGGCCGCCGCGATGCGCGTGCTCCAGCGTTCCGTTCCTGTGGACACGTCGATGGACCAAATCACTTCGTCCTCGCCACGATAGCCGGCTCCATATAGCGCCCCGGCATGAACGGCAGGCGCGCCGTAGCCACCGCCCAAACCCTTCGACTCCCAAACCAGTGCTGGCCCTCCTTCGGGCCAACTCTTCAGAAGTCCCGTCTCGGTCCCAACACCATCTCGAGCCGGACCACGCCACTGGGGCCAATCGGAGGGGAAGCCGTTTGCCGTGCCCGCCAAGAGCAGGACGGGAAGCGTCACCAAGAGCGGTAATCGAAGCATGTTGGGCGTGCGGAGCGTTTGAGTGGTCATCCAAGGAGTGCGACGGGAAAAGTAAGATAAGCCCTGTCATTCTCCGCCGCCATCCCCCCGCCCGTGCACATCCCTCGGGTGTGCAAGATCCTTACGGACTGCTGATTCAAACCCGGCTGGCCGATGGAAGCCTGAACACCCAATGCGGAGTCAGCCCCTCCTGCTCACGCCTCGCGCCTGTGGACAGAATGGCGATTTCGGTTACGCTCAAAGCGCTCTGCGACCAACTCCCGGAACCCAAGAATCCTCGGGTTTCGCATGCGTAGGAAGCCATCCCGGTCTGGTCGCACTCATCGTCCATGACCCTCTCCACAACCGACCTAGCACTTTTGAAATCATCCCTCCAGGTTTCGGCGTTCCTCCTCGGGTCAGGACTCATGGTGGCTTGTCAGGCGCCAGGTACCCCCCCTGCCGCGGTTGATGTCCCCATGCCGACCGAGGCCTCCGCGATGATCGCGCCAGCCTCTTCGCCCTTCCAGTACCTGCTCAATCGCTACGACACTGATGGCGATGAGACCATCACCCAAGCGGAATACACCCGCCACGATGGGCAACTCGCGCGCTGGGACACCAATGCTGACGGGATGATTTCCGGGGAAGACTGGAGCGGGGACGACTCCATGGTTCGGCCACAAATCACGGCTATGCGGCGTATGGACACGCTTGGGCGCTATTTCCAGACAGACGAGGGCGGGCCCATGGCCTTGACGATCGACGAGCTAGCAAACGCATTCCTCGAATACGACGAGGCCGGCTCAGCGGATGAACTTCTCAGCGAGTCCGAGTTCCTGGCGCTCGCCGACCAACGAGCCCTCAAAATGCCCGGCGACGGGTCAATGATGAAACAGAGCTACGTGGGCACATCGACCAGTTGGAACGACATGGTTCGCCTCTACAACATGGACGGCGACGATTCGTTGAGCATGGAAGAGCTTGCGTCGGTCTTCGAAGAGCTAGATCGTTATGAATTGCGTTTCGATGAAGTGCGCTTCGACGATGGCGGGCCCGGTGCCCAATTTGAAGAGCGGGCCTACATAGCCGGGTTGGAGGTGGGCTCTTCTGTTCCAAAGGTCATGCTCAGCGACCTGAAAGGGGGACCTTCCGTGGATTTGGCACTAATCGCCGGAGACATGCCAATCGCTTTGATTTTCGGGAGCTACACATGACCGCCGTTCCGCAAATCAGCCGGTCGGCTGAAAGAAATGTGGGAGTCCTACGGTGAAGAAGTTCAGTTCTATGTGGTCTACATACGCGAAGCCCACGCCCTCGATAGCGCCGTCCCGCTTGGGGGCAACATCGACAGAACGTTCGGTGGCGGCATGAACCCACTCATGGAGGACCCGGTGACTTTTGCGGAACGTCAATCCGCCGCGGCCACCTGCGCCACAAAACTCGCCCTGGAGCCCATGCCGATGCTGGTGGATGACATGCTAGACACGGCCAACAATGCCTTCTATGCCTGGCCCGAGAGGCTGTATTTGATCGGCGCGGATGGGAAGGTGGCCTATACCGGAGAACCGGGCCCTGGCGGGTTTGACCCCGATGGTTTGGAAAAAGCGATCAATGCCGAGCTAGATGCGCTGAGCGAGTGATTGGGGTTCGCAGAGTCCATGCTCTTTTGATCGGTCCGGGCGCCCCATTTGATCGAGCAAGCCGCCTCTCGCTGCACGACTCCCCCCCGTCTCCCTACAGTAGGGTCAGAAATTTGTTAGGCGCGTTCTCCCACACGGTGATGCGAGTACGATCAGGGGCCCGAAACACACCGCCTGCGATCTCCATTCGATCGCTGCGCTGCCCCACCGCCATCGATCCCATCCATCCCGTCACTTCCATGCCCGCGAGCGAATTCCTTCCGTTCCAGCGGGCCAAGTTCAAGACCAAGTTGCCCCGCGAGCGGCTCTACACCGTGGGGCACATGTGGCTCAGGAATTCCCAGGATGACATTTGGCAAGTGGGACTGACTCGCTTCGCTCTCCGTATGCTTGGGGACCCCGTGGAACTCGAGTTTGAATCAAAAGCGGATCAGCCCGTTGAGACTGGCCAGGTCGTCGGTTGGTTGGAAGGCTTCAAGGCGGTAACGGACCTCTATACCCCAATGGGTGGTCGATTCATGGGCGGCAATTCGATACTCGATGCGGAGATCAGCACCCTGAACAGTTCGTCCTACGACCGTGGCTGGCTATTCGCCGTGCAAGGGGATCCTGCCACCGATTGCCTGGATGTCGATGGCTACGCCAGCTTCTTGAACGCCACGGTGGACCGCATGCTCGGTGAAGAAGATAAGAAAGAGGAGAACGCCTGATGAGCGACAATCGCGCACGCTACATCATGATCGGTGGTTTCCTTGGCGCCGGCAAGACCACGGCCCTCGCGGCCCTCGCCAAGCGCTTGACCGCAAGCGGTCAGCGCGTCGGTTTGATCACCAACGACCAGAGCCGCGACCTGGTAGACACGTCGATCTTGCGCAGTCACGGTTTTGCCGTCGAGGAAATCTCCGGGGGCTGCTTCTGCTGTCGCTTCAATTCTCTGAGTGAAGCCGCCGAACGCCTGACAGCGGTAACGAAACCCGAAGTCTTCATCGCCGAACCCGTCGGCAGCTGCACCGATCTACTGGCCACGGTCAGTTACCCCCTGCGACGTATTCACGGGGATCGCTTCGTCATCGCGCCCTTGAGCGTGATGGTCGATCCGGCACGGGCACGTCGTATCCTGGGGCTCGCGGAAGGACGCTCCTTCTCGGAAAAGGTCATCTACGTCTACGAAAAACAGCTCGAGGAGGCCGCGCTGATCGTGGTCAACAAGTGCGACCAGCACGAAGCTGAAGAGATCGAGGAGCTGAGCTTGCGCCTTGGAGAGCGCTTCCCGCAAGCTGAGGTCCTGACCGTATCTGCCAAGAACGAACAGGGGCTCGATGCCTGGTTCGATCGAATTTTGTCAGAGGAAGACGATCCAGCGCCGACCATGAACGTGGATTACCAACTGTATGCCGAGGGCGAAGCCTTGTTGGGCTGGCTCAACATGACCGCCAGTCTGCGAGGCGAAACCATGTTCAACGCCAACGAACTACTTGTACAACTCAGTCAGAGGGTGCTCGCCGAACTTGACGGCCGTGGCCTCGAGATCGCACACTTCAAGTTGACCCTGGACTCGCCGGAAGCGGGAGGCCAATTAGCCGCCTTAAGCATGACTACCAATGAATCCGGCGCGGACCTTCGCGAAGCACTACTGGACGGGATCCACACAGGTGAGCTGATCTTGAACTTACGTGCGGAAGCAGACCCCGACTTGCTCTTGCAGGTGTGTCTGGCCGCCCTGGATCAAGTTCAAAGCGCAACAATGGGGCTGTCGATCAAGGTACAGCACGAGGAACACTTTCGCCCGTCACCTCCCGTGCCCACGCACCGAGTTGAGCTGACTGCCACTGGAGAGTTGTCATGAGCGACAAACGACGAGTTCTGTACTGCGATTGCGCCTACGCCAAGGTGCTCCCCGTCGACGTCAAAAACGAGGTGCGGGAGAGGCTTCTGGCTTCGGACCATGAAGTTGAGGTGGTGCCCGACCTATGCGAAAAGTTCGCGCGCAAGGACCCCTCCCTCAAAGAACACGCCAGTGACCCCAACCTGGTCATCGCCGCCTGCTTCCCACGTGCGGTGCGCTGGATGTTCCACGGCGCTGGCCACGAATTGAGCAAGGACGTGGAAGTGCTCAACATGCGTACTGAGAGTGCAGAGGCAATCTCCGAGACTCTCGGGCTGCCCGAAGTGCCAGAGACAGCCATCACTCCTCAGCCGAAGCCTGAATCTCCAGACTGGCTCCCGTGGTTCCCGGTGATCGACTACGATCGCTGCACCAACTGCATGCAGTGCCTCTCGTTCTGCCTATTCGATGTCTACGGCGCAGATGCGGAAGGCAAGATTCAGGTCCAAAACGAGGACAACTGCAAGACCAATTGCCCGGCTTGCAGTCGCGTCTGCCCGGATGTGGCCATCCTGTTCCCCAAGTACGGCAAAGGCCCCATCAACGGCGACGTGGTGCGCGCCGCTGACATTCAAAGCGAGTCGATGAAAGTCGACATCAGTTCATTGCTCGGCGGCGACATCTACAGCTCGCTGCGCGAACGCAGCGAAGGCGCGCGCAAGCGTTTCTCAACCGAGCGCGACGAGTCCAAGGCATTGCTTGAACGCAAGCGCTGCTTGAAGGAACTAAAAGACGCTCTCGACATCCCCGACGAAGTTCTGATGACATTGCCCTCAGCCGGCGAGATCGAAGAGCGTTCGCGACGGGCCAAGGAAAAAACTGCCAGGCGTCGGGCCGTCTCACAGACTCTAGCGGATGAGAAATCCGCCTCTCCGCAACCTAGCAGCGAGGAATGGGACATATGATGATCTCCATGGCAGGGCGCATGCTGCGCTCCACCGACAAACGCGTGCTCTGGAAGTTTGCCTACAACTTCGGTTGGAAAGGCATGCTCAGCGTGCAAAAGTTCAAGCGGCGCCTCAAGCAAGGCCAGGTCTTCCCGCCCTTCCTGTACGTCTCGATCATCAATTCATGCAACCTGCGTTGCACGGGCTGTTGGGTGGACGTGGCCGCGCCACGCGAGATGATCTCCCTGGAGGACTGGAACAAACTCGTCAACAACGCCAAGAAGCACGGCAATCGTTTCTTTGGCATCCTTGGCGGCGAACCCCTGATGCATCCGAACTTGATCGAGATGCTCGAGGCGCACCCGGACTGCTACTTCCAGATCTTCACGAACGGTCACCCCATGACCGATCATATGGCTGCTGAATTACGCCGCGTGGGCAATGCCACTCCGCTCATCAGCGTCGAAGGCATGCAGCAAGTCAGCGACGAACGCCGAGGTCGGACCGGAGTCCTGGACAAGACCTTGCTCGGTATTCAGGCCGCTGTGAAGGCGCGACTCATTACGGGCGTGGCCTCAAGCATTTGCCAGACCAACTATGACGAATTGGTCAACGAGGCCTGGGTCGATCGCCTGATCGAATTGGGCGTGCACTACAACTGGTTTCACACCTACCGCGCAGTAGGCCCCGATGCCTCGCCAGAGCTGGCCCTCAGCCCTGAGCAGCAACTGCGGGTTCGCAACTTCGCCGTGGAGATGCGCAATGAAAAGCCCATCGGCTTTGTGGACGCCTACTGGGACGACGAGGGTCGCGCGCTGTGCCCCGCTGCAACGGGCATCAGTCATCACATCAGCCCCTACGGCGACATCGAGCCCTGCCCGATTGTGCAGTTCGCCAACGAGTCCATTCACGACAACGATGGCGACATCTTCAAGACGATGACGCAATCGACCTTGCTAGCCGATTTCCGCAAGACCGCCGCTGGGGCGACTCGCGGCTGCATCGTACTGGAACGGCCAGACTTGCTAAAAGAGGTTGTCGAGCGCAACGGCTCCCGTGACACCACCGCGCGCGGGACCGCCATGGCGGAACTCAACGCGATGGACCGTTTGAGCAGCCAGCACAACCCGGGCAACGAAGTCCGCGAGAAGCACTGGATGTATCGATTCGCTAAGAAGCACTGGTTTTTCGGCTTTGGCGCTTACACTTGATCGAGGTCGAATCATGAGCATTCAAGATAATTCAGAACACATAACGATCACCCCGGCCAGTGAGGTCGACGCCCAGGCGGACTGCGCTAGCGGCGCCTGCTCCAGTGGTGGTTGTGGTTCCACGCAGGAAAGCGAAAGCCCCAAGCCCGCGATTCGAAGCGCCTTGGCCGGTGGACCCAATCCTATTCGGCTTCCACAGAAGCTTCCGATCCAGCGCGAGCGTCCCGCACAGTCGAATATCCCGAACTTGCGTGCGGAACGCGACCGGCTCAAAAGCGCCGCTGCGCTGCACATGTCCAAGCTTGGATTGGTCGCCCCCATTTCGGTCGATCAATTGCGGGAGCACGCCGGTGCCGTCTGCTTGGCCGCCGGATTGGAATTGCGCTACGCCAACTACGCCGCAGTGCTTCTCAATAACGAGTGCTGGCGCGAAGGCCTTGCTCAGGTGCCTTACGAGAAGCGACTGCTCTTGCTACCCAAGTGCCTCCGCGTCGAAGAGCACTGCCCTGCACCTTTCGACCAATTCGGAATGCTCTGCAAGGAGTGCGGTCTATGTTCGATCGAGGATCTGGCGCGTGAAGCCGAGGAGCTTGGATACGCCGTCTTGATCGCAGAAGGGTCCGCCATCGTGCGTGCCATGATCGAGACCGGCAAAATCGAGGGAATCGTCGGCGTCTCGTGCCTGAACGTGCTCGAGAAGTGCTTCCCGCACATGGAAGCCGTGGCCATTCCCGGTATGTCGATTCCTCTCTTGCAGGACGACTGCGTCGAAACCAACGTGGACCTCGACCAGGTTCGCGACTTGATCCACCTCTCGGCCGAGGACAAGACCTACCGTCTCGACCTGGAAAGCCTGAAAGCCACCGTCCGCGAGTGGTTCACGCCTGAAGCCCTGGAGCAAGTCATGGGCCCGGCACAAGGCATTGGTCAAGAGACCGACACCATCGCCCGCGAGTGGTTAGCACAAGCGGGTAAGCGTTGGCGCCCTTACCTCGCGACCTGCATGTGGGTTGCCATTAGCAGTGAGGGCCGCGTGGAGGCTCCGGTCATGCCGGACGATTTGAAAAAGCTCGCGGTGGCTGTGGAATGCTTCCACAAAGCCAGCTTGATTCACGACGACATCGAAGACGGTGATCTGGTGCGTTACGGCGAAGAGACCCTGCACGCCAAACACGGGGAAGCCATCGCCATCAACGTTGGCGACTTGCTGCTCGGTGAAGGGTATCGACTGTTGGCCGAGATCGAGATGTCCGGGGACACTCGCGCCGCCTTGTTGGCCGAAGCGGCTCGCGGACACGTGGCCCTCTCCCGCGGACAAGGAGCCGAGCTCTATTGGACTCGTCACCCTCGAGTATTGAGCTCTATTGAAGTGCTCGGGATCTTCCGGGAGAAGACCGCTCCAGCATTCGAAGTGGCCCTGCGATTGGGTGCGATCTTCGCTGGAGCTGACGAGAATGTGCACTCCGTTCTGGGGCCGTACTCGGAAGCGCTGGGCATCGCCTACCAGATCCGCGACGACATCGATGACATGTTCGGCGAAGGCGATTCCGACGACCTGGGCGACATGCGTCCGTCACTCATCCTCGCCATCGCCCACAAGCGAGCCCAAAAAGAGCGCGACGTTGAACTCCTGAGCGGACTCTGGAAGCGCGAGATCGATCCCGCAGGCGTGCGCGACGAAGTGCGCGCGTTCCTGGACGAGAATCGCATCATCGCCAAGGCCCGTGAGTTGAGCGACGCCTACGAACACGAAGCCGTCAGGGCCTTGAGCCCCGTACACCACACCACCACCAAAGGCCTTCTGCGCCGCGTGATCGGCAAGATCTTCGGCGACGAGAACCTCATCGAAGGGTATTGCAGTGAGTTTGAGGCTCGAAATGCTGCAGGTCGCGCGCCTAGCGCCGAACCTGTTAGCTGAGGCGACTCCGAAAGTCGTCGCCTTTCTGGAAGGCCAACTGAACGACGATGGCGGTGGCGCCAATCGCGCGGGTAAAAGCGATCTATACTACACGGCGTTCGTGCTCGATAGCCTGATCGCCCTGCGCGCCGAACTGCCTGTCGAACGCGTTCGTCCCTTCCTGGAAAGCTTTGGCGGCGGGCTCGACCTAGACATCGTGCACAAGGCCTGTCTCGTGCGTTGCTGGACGGCCCTCAATCAGGGTTGGCCCAGCGACACCTTTCGCGCAGACATGCTCGCTGACATCGAGACTCACCGCTGTGAAGACGGCGGTTTCGCGATGATGCGCGGCGTGCAGCACGGAACCCTATACCACGCCTTCTTGGCTATGGGGGTTTACCAGGACTTCAAGGCAGAGATCCCCAATACAGCCGCCTTGATCGAGAGCTTTGAAGGCTTGCGGACCGATGACGGCGCCTATGGCAACTCCCTTGCCATGAAGTTCGGAACGACACCATCGACCGCCGCCGCAGCAGCACTCTTGACCCAACTCGAGTGGCCCCTGGCCCCGGAGGTGGGCCAGTGGCTGCTTGCGCAACAACATCCCCAGGGTGGATTCAAGGCCTCACCAGAAACCCCTCTGCCCGACTTGCTCTCCACAGGAACCGCCTTGCATGCCCTCGGCGCCCTCGGGCTCAACATCGGCAAGCGCAAGGAAATCACCCTCGACTTCCTCGACAGCCTCTGGAGCGGCGAGGGCTTCTACGCTTTTTGGGAGGACGACGTGGTTGATGGGGAGTACGTCTACTACGCCCTGTTAGCGCTCGGCCATCTCTCCCTCGATTCATGAGTGGCGCGGCGTCAGTCGATCGCATGCGGCATCAAGCGCGTGAACGACTGCTCGCGGAACGCACGCAGGGAGGCTGGTGGAAAGGAGAACTCTCCTCTAGCGCCCTTTCAACAGCCACCGCCTGCGCTGCGCTTGCGCTGGCAAGAACAGAAGGCGACGACCGCTACCTGGCGCCGGGACTGACTTGGCTCGCTCAACACCAAAACGGGGACGGGGGGTATGGGGACACCACCTGTAGCCCGAGTAACTTGAGCACCAGCGCCCTGTGTTGGATGGCACTGGGTTTTGGCCAAAGCGATTCCCACCGGCGCGCGAAGCAGAGTGTGGAGCAATGGCTCAGCGAGCGACTCGGCGGCCTGCAGCCTGAAGACTTCGCGAGCGGCCTGCGCGAGGTTTATGCAGAGGACCACACCTTCGCCATCCCGATTCTGGTGGCGTGCACCGTTGGTGGCGCTTTCCCACAACATCAAAGTCCCTGGTCCAGCATCGCTCGGCTTCCGTTCGAACTGGCAGCACTGCCCCGCGGTCTCTTCAAGTGGCTCGGGCTCTCGGTGGTCAGCTACGCCCTGCCCGCCTTGATCGCCATTGGCCAGGCGATTGAGTACCACAATCCAAGCCGTAACCCCTTCTCACGATTGCTGCGACGAGTCACCCGCTCGAGCACGCTGCGCACACTCGAGAGCATTCAGCCGCCCGGTGGCGGTTTTCTGGAAGCAACGCCTCTCACCAGTTTTGTTGTGCTCAGCCTCGTCTCTTGTGGACACACCAAGCACCCGGTTGTGCTGCAGGGCCTCGACTTTCTACGACGTTCCATTCGCAGCGACGGCTCCTGGCCGATCGACAGCGACCTCGCCACTTGGTTGACCACCCTCGCCGTCAATGCACTGTGCGCTGCTGGCGATCAAGACGAAGCCTTGAGTAAAGCTGAGCGACGGCCCCTATCGAAGTGGCTGATGGGTCAACAGCACGTCACACTGCACCCTTACACCGGCGCCGCCCCTGGCGGCTGGGCATGGACAGACTTGCCCGGGGGAGTTCCCGATGCGGACGACACGGCTGGGGCACTGCTAGCTCTCCAGGAACTCGGAAGTATCGATTCCGCTCGTGCCAAAGCAGGTGCGCTCTGGTTGCGTGACTTGCAAAACAGGGACGGAGGCATTCCAACCTTCTGTCGAGGATGGGGCAAGCTTCCATTCGATGCCAGTTGCCCCGATCTCACCGCCCACGCCTTGAGAGCGTGGTTGGCTTGCGAGAAACCGCTGCTTGTGGGGGGAGATCGCGAAACCGTGATCGAACTTGGCGAAGCCCGCCAACGCGCTCAAGAACACCTGGTCCGAACTCAACAGGGAGATGGCACCTGGACTCCGCTTTGGTTTGGAAACCAACAAGCCACGAACAAGGAGAACCCC
>JBLIMI010000025.1:0-13778 GCA_047638655.1 Minisyncoccia bacterium
TCCATGCATTGCACGGTGGGAATAGCGCGATTGTGCGGTTGCTGGCAGCAAATCCACATTCGCCTGCCAGCGGTTTAGGTAGACGCTCCTGTGGAACCCTCGCCCAGGAGTCTCCACCATCGCTCGTGATGAGAATGGTCAGATAACCATCCACGGCATCGCCCATGACGATGCCGCGCTTCAAGTCCCAGAATGCAATCGAGTCATAGAAGCCGTCCTCCTCAGCGTTCGTGCGCACGGTCTCCCATGTTTCTCCGCCGTCGCGGGTGCGGAGAATGCGCGAAGCCGCCCCGGGGCCAGCGCTGGCTACCCAGGCATGAGTCCTGTCGAGTGCGTGAATGGAGCGCAGGTCGAGATCGTCGGCCACAGCTTGCGGAGGCGAGACATCACGCCAGGTCCGTCCGTTGTCCTCGCTGACGACGCAGACTCCGCCGGCGCCGGAGATCCAGACCGTCGCCTTCCCAGGAACGGAAAGACCGCGCAAGCTGGCTCCTTCTAGCTCCTGCACCTGAAGCACTTCCCAGGTCAGTTCACCAGGTTGGAGCGGGGGAGCGGAGCGGACGGAAATGCAACTGGCGGCGAGGAGCGTGCAAGCGAGGGTCGACGGGGTGTGCTTCATACGCTCAGCATACAGTCCACGGCCTCGCTGGCCCAAGGCGTCGGGCGGTGCGCTGCTGGAGCCGCCAGCAACCCAATCAGGCGCGGCATCGAAGGGTGGTGCTGATAAGATGAGCTCATGCAGAATGGGATCAAGGGGCTCTGGACGACGATCGCACTCGTGTGTTGTTTGTACACGGGCCCACTCTTCGCCCAGGAGCCAGCGCCAGGGTTGCCCGAAGTCTCTCCTGTGCTGCCCGCGCGCATGGCACTGCTCGTGGGCTGCACAGAGTACCCCTCGCTCGAAGCGGCACTTCCTGGCTCGCAAGTTCGACTCGAAGGGCCAGGCCATGACGTGGCGCTCTTTGCGCGAACTCTTCGCGAGAGCCTTGGGCTGCAAGAGGAATCCATCACTCGTTTGAGCGGCTGGGGCGAAGATTTCGCCACGCGCCCCACGCGGGACAACATCCTGGCCGCCCTCGACCAATTGGCAGAGGATGCAAAGGAGGGTGATTGGGTTTGCATCTTTCTCGCTGGGCACGGAACGCAACAGCCCACGAATGCAGAGGATGAGATCGATCTGCTGGACGAAGTCTTTTTGCCGGCTGATGCAGGGGCATCCATGGACCGCTATGGACACATCCCCAACTCGATCACCGACGATGAGATCGGAATCAAGGTCGGTGCGATTCGGGAAGCTGGCGCGCAGGTTTGGTTTGTTGCCGACTGTTGCCACTCCGGATCGCTGGTGCGTGGAGAGGATGCGGTGATGCACCGCGGGCTCGCACCCTCGCTCTTCAAGCAGAGGAAGCGAACACAGCGCAAGGCCCGCAAGCCTCGCAGCCTAGCGACCCAGGAATTGGATGGGATCACCGCTATGTACGCGGTCGAGAGCGATCAACAGGCCCCGGAGATGCATCTGCCCGTGGGTAGTGAGGAGGGAGTGATGCACGGGCTCTTCACTTACTTGCTCTGCCAGGAGTTGACTCGTGGCGGTAGCGGCATGACGTACGACGAGCTTCACGGGCGGCTGGTTGCTGCTTACCAGGCCCAGCCCTACAGGCAAGCGGTGCCCTCCATCGAAGGCGATCGTCTGCGAGTGATCGCTACCGGGGAAGCGCGCACGGCTCCCGCCCTGCTGGCTGAAGTGACAGCAGAAGAGCAAGCGGTGGCCTTCAATCTCGGAAGCCTTGCGGGCGTGGAACGCGGAGCGATCGTCGAACTTTACGCTTCCGGATCCTATGACGGCGCTGCGTTGGCCCGTGTCGAAATCACTGCTAGCGGGCCGTTCTCAAGCCATGGGGACATCCAGGGCGAAAAGCTGCCAGCGGGTCTGTACTTCTCAAAGGTGGTTCAGGAGGGCTGGTCCAATGCTGGAATCCAGGTGGCACTTGTTGACCTGAACGATCAACCTCTTCCAGTCGAAGGCCGGGATAAAGGCCTGTTGCGGCAATTGGAATCCTTGGAAGGAAGCCTGCGACTCGTGGTGGATCCGTCCGAAGCGGATTGGCTGATCGTGTGCGGCGCCGACGACTATTGGGTTCGCCCATCCGCGCTTGTAGGTGGGCTGGACTTGGGGCGCGTCGAGGAACGAAACCTGGCTCGCGCCTTCCGGCAGATCGTCAAGGTGCGTGGATTGGTGGGGCTTGCCTCTCGCTCCAGCCAAGGCCTGCCGGCTGATCTTGAGTTGGTCATCGAGCGCCGAGCCGGCGAGAGGAAGCCGGTCTACGCTTGCACTTCTGGTGATCGCCTGGTGCCCGGGGAGCAATTTCGCGTCGGACTGACGAAGACTTCGGCTGAGGAATACGACGTGACGGTCTTGTACGTCGATGCCACCTTTGGCGTGACCTGTCTCTTTCCCAGAGGAGGGCGTTCTGCGCGGCTTGTCGCCACAGAGCATCAGATCCTTAAAGGCAAGTGGTTCGATGTGGTCGACACCGCCCTTGGAACGGAGCATGTTTTGGTCTTGGCCGTGCCACGACAGGAGGGAGACGTGAGCGTGGACTTCAGTTGGCTCGCAAGGGAGTCCAGACGTACGCGCGGTGGTGGAGACTCGCCACTTAGCCAATACCTCATGGACTTAACCGTTGGCGCCGCGACGCGCGGCGCCCCCTCGGAGTCCGCGGACTTTCAGCATGCGATCACAACGCTCCGAACCCAATGGCGTCAGTTGCAGGCCCCCGCTTGGCGAAGAGCCAGTATCCAGGACTTTGAAGCCGCAGAAATTCCTGACGGACCGCTTCCTTTCCCGAGGCCGCTTGCAGGTGCGACACGGATTCAAAAGCTCAAGGCAGGCAGCCGGGACTTTCCCGTTGAGATGCGTTGGGCCGGCGGAGAACATGAAGTCACGAGTGTTTACTTTGATCTGACGAAGGCCGGGGAGTCCTCGACTTGGGGGCCTGGCGACTTCGACGGTGAGGCGGCATTTCGCTTTGCGCCCGAGGGGAACTACGCCTACTACGACCAGTTCGACAGTGGCGAGATGGATCTAGTCCTGCTCGACGCAGAGGGAGACGGCGTGGCCGAGTGTTCCTGGACCAAAGTGGGGGATGATTGGAAGCAGCGCAAGGGCATCCAGGTTCCCTGGCTCTCTCAGGCCAATCTGAAGTTCCTAAGCCAGAGTGACTCCGTCGCAGTGGCCCAGTGTTTCGCCATTCTCTCCGAAGCGGGTCCCTGAAGGACGGTGAAGCAGGGCAGCGCTAGTTCTGATAAACTTTTGGGATGACTCACCTACGCTCGCGCTTCCAGAATCCCCGTGTCCGAGCGTCATTGCTTGCCCCGGCCGCGACTCTCCTGTTTGCAGCCTTTGCCTGTAACTCTGGAGGCATGACTCACGAGTCCAATCGCGCTGCAACCCAGCGGGACGCGGGGTCCGTGCATGTGGCCGTGCTGTCGGTGGCTCCTTGGAGCCAATATGTGGATGCGATGCAGCCCAACTTTCAATTGACTGCGGACGAGGCATTGGCTGCCGTGATTCAGGACTCGCGCCAATCAGCGAGCATGGAGCAAAGCGGGTTCGGATTCTCTGCCAACCTCGTTGAGGATGGAGAAGTTGAAAAGCCCGCCAAGTCCGGCAAGTCCACCACGAAGGTGGATCAAACGGGAATGAATGTGCCTTTCAGCAACACGGATTCAATGGATCCGTTGCTGCGCTATCAGGCAGCCAATTCCCTCTACCAAGAAGTTCAACTACTCAATCGTGCGGTCGCGGATGCCGCGATTGCTGAAGGATGCCGCGCCTACATGGTGCGTTTGCAGTTGAGCCTCCTGCCTCGCAGTCGGCACGAGCCCTACGATGCTTACGCGACTCTCTCCTTCTTCACGCCTGAGGTCGCGACTCCTGACTCTGGCAGCGACGTCAAGACGAGAGCGATTCCCACCAGCAACGACCCACTCGCACACAACCTGCGGGCCCTGGACTTGAGCGCTGCCGGGAGCGGGCGCCGGGGGCCGAGCGTCTTGCCCCTGTTGGTGACGGATAACTTGGAGGCGACTCTCAAGAGCCGTGTTTCCAAGTCGTCTAGCCGGCTCTCCCTTGGAATGCTCAGCTATCTGGGCACCTTTGCCGCTGACATTGGCGCGGACATTTACCAACGGGGTGTCGAGGCGGACATCCAGGCCCGGGACATGAATGGGCTGTTGACCGTCGCGCGACTCTCCGAGAACTCGCTGCGCGTGCGCCTCGGCGCCATGCAGGAAGCGACGGCGGACTATGCCATGGTGCCGCGCAACCACAACATCACTCTGCTCTTGATGGTGCCCGAAGAGCTTCAAGGAGGCATTGATCTGGTGGGGCGTGTGAACTTCATCGACGCAGAGACTGGAGAGGAACTGCCTGGGACTAGCGAGGCTCGCTTGCAAGGTCTCTTGCGCGATGTGGCCACAGCCAACGGTGTTGGCTCCTTGGACCAACAAGACTTGCGGGCGCTCGTGGGACTGGCCCAAGTCAACGATCAGCCGGGCTTCTTTGGTGCACTCAGCAAGATGGAAGACTCGGAGACAGGGGAGCAAGCTTCCGCTTACTCGCTCTGGGTGGACATGGTCTCCCTGCTGGCGGGTAGTCAGTACTTTTCCAGCC
Organism: Minisyncoccia bacterium; assembly: GCA_047638655.1. GTDB lineage: Bacteria > Planctomycetota > UBA1135 > UBA1135 > JABACD01. The sequence continues at coordinate 4,676 of JBLIMI010000025.1, forward strand.
ACTTTGACCTTCCGCAACATGGCGAACAGGTCACCCTGAGTGATTCGTTCTTCGAGCAGACGGCGCTCGCCATCGATGATGGTGAGTACACCACATTGGTGGACCTCTACGGTGCGGACTTGAATCCCGACCTTCGCGCGGATGCGATGCTCGTCTTCTATGTGGATGGTCAGGAAATTCGACTGCCTTCTCGCAGCATGTCCTACGAGGGGACTGCGGGAGTCTTGAGCTTCGGCTTTCCATCCTTGCGGGCTCTGCGCTTTGGGGATGCCGCGGCAGAGGGGTTGGAGGTTCAGATCATGGCCGAGGATCAGTCGGGGTCCTTGAACGCTTTGTACGTCGAAATGGTGACGGACAAAGAGTGACCCGCGCGGATTCAGACGCGGCGCCGGGAGGCAGCGAGGGTCACCCAGCCGATGCCTCCCAAAATCAAGCCAGCGGACAGGGCCAGGCGCGGGGAGATAGACTCGTTCATGAACAGCACCCCGCCGCCCGCAGCAATGATGGGGACAGAGAGTTGAACTACGGCGGCCGTGGTCGTGCTCAACCCACGTAGCGCGCTGTACCAGAGCGTGTATCCGACGCCCGACGCAATCGCTCCCGATGTTACCGCGTAAGCAATTCCGGGCGCGCTGTAGTGTTCCTGCCCGATGCGCACCACGGCCAGCAGCGCGAGAATTGGGAGGCTATGCACAAAGGTGCGGGCGTTGTCGCCCATGGGGTCACTGGAGCCGCGACCGAGAAGCGTGTAGCTTCCCCAGCCTATTCCTGCCAGGGCCATCAGCATGCTGCCCATCACAGGGGGTGCGCTGGCGCCGGGCAAGACCAGGTAGGCAAAACCCGACAAGGCAACGGAGACGCCCACCCATTCCCCAAGCGAAATGCGCTCACCACCCGCGACGGCCACGGTCAACATGGTGAGTTGCACGGTACCGAACAAGATCAAGGCCCCGACACCGGTTTGCAGCGTGGTGTAGGCAAATGAGAAAGCAATGGCGTAAATGCACAGCACGCAGGCGGATGTCCAGCCACCTCGTGTCTCGCGCGCACTGGTCGATCGCATCCGGCAGAGCAAGGACAGGACGATGGCACCAGACAGCAAACGGACGATGGTAAAGCTGGCGGCGTCAATCGCTCCGTCTCCCAGCGCTAGTCGGCACAGTACTGAGTTGCCGGCAAAAGCGAACAACGCGAGTACGGTCAAGACGAGGGTGCGCTGGGGGCCAGGGGATTGGGTGTTGGGCATGGGGGAGATGTGGGGAGCCCTGCTCGCGATTTGGGCCCTGCTGCAGGATGCACCTCGCCGCCTTCGGACTCAATGTTCGTTGGCGTTTGTGGACATGAAGAGATAGGGCTAGCATGCGATCTCATGATCGAACTCGAAACGGAAGGTGCCGCGATTCAAATCGATCCGGCCTGTGGAGCCCGGCTGGCCTCCCTTTGCATCGATGGTCAGGAACTCTTGATTTCGCGTCACGTGGACCCCATGCGCTGGGGGTGTTATTCGATGGTGCCTTTCGCCGGCCGCGTCCGAGACGGACGCTTCAAGTTCGATGGCCAGGACCATGAGCTCCCGCGGAACTTGCCCCCGCACGCCATTCACGGGACTTGTTTCACGCGGGAATGGGAGCAGCTGGCGACCGATCAGTTCACTGTCGACTTGGGTCCGGACTGGCCCTTTGCCGGATTCGCTACCCAGCAGTACACGCTCTCCGCAAAAGCGTTGACGTTACGGCTGGAGGTTCATGCTCTGGACGTGCCTTTCCCTGCGAGCATCGGCTGGCATCCCTGGTTTCGCCGTCAGTTGTCAGATGGATCCATTGCGCGGCTCAAATTCACTGCTCTGGAGATGTACCAACGCTCTGCGGATGGGATTCCAAGTGGCGAGCTTGTGGCTCCCGGACCAGGGCCCTGGGACGATTGCTTTCGCGGAATGCAGGGCGCACCGCGCATCGAGTGGGGGGATCGCCTTCGGCTGCAATTGGAATCGAACTGTTCCCATTGGGTCGTCTACGACGAACCCTCGGATGCCATCTGCGTGGAACCGCAAACCGGCGAACCCGATGCGCTCAACCGGACACCCAAATTGGTTTCCGTCGACTCACCACTCTGTTTGGAACTGCGCTTGAGCTGGGGGGAATGAACCGCCGGGTGATTACGCAGGGTTCATCAAGAACCGATGACCAAGTCGAGTCCGTGACTCGTGTTGTAACCGGCTCCGCAAGGACCGTTCGAGTCCTGGGACCAGATTTGCAGTGAGCTGGTGCTACCCACGTTGGCCCAACTGGCGTTGCTCAGAAGCCCAGGACCCCAGGTCGCATTGCCGGAACTATCAGCGATTCGAATGCCGAGTCTCTGCAAGGGACCACCCGCACAACGTAGCCCGTCGCCAAAGAAGACTCCGGATCCGCCGTTCAGATGTTGGTTTCCGACGAACAGCAAGGCCATGGCTCCGGGGGCGAGGCCGGAGCCTTGCAACACGAGATCATCACTGCTGATACTCGTTGATCCATCGGCTTTGATACGTGCACCAAAGGCTGTCGAGTTGCTGCAACCGCCGCTCGGGTCGCTGTTCCCGCAAGGGCAATTCAATCCAAAGCAATAAGGAGTGCCGAGTAAGTTGTTGTTGAATGCGGTTGCATGCTCCAACAGTTCTGCGGCGGAGAGCATGGACTCGTAGACCGCGACGCCGTAAATGCTGCCGGTCAGCGGGTCCACCGTTCCCGTCGGCGAGTACCAGTGGCCAAGGCCCACGAGGTTTGTCAGGTGCGGAGCGTAGGGAACCACGCTGGAGCTGAGTCCGTTGATGAAGAGTTCGCTCGTGCCCGCGACGGTGTTGCTGACGAAGGCCACGTGAAAGTCCTGCAACGGAATGTTGGAGGCCATTGTGTAATCGGCGACTCCGGAATCGGTGATGCCAAGGCTTGTGGTGTTCGCGTATTGCTCGAACTTGAGCGCACAGTCGGTTCCAAGGCCCGTGCCTCGCGAGCCCATCAGTGTGCTGCTGAGCCCGGCATTGCTGCAGTTGACAACGAACTCGTAGGTCAAGCCTTGAACCGGCGACATCGTGCCGATGTTTACGTCACTGGGGACGGTGACCGAGGTGCTCATGTAGTTGACGCTGGAGCCCTGCGCGACGGCAATCACCCAATCGCCAAGGTCAGCCTGGGCCAAGTTGGCAAACAGCAAAATCGGAAGGGTCACGCTCGCGCGCCGGATGCTCTGAATCATGGCTAGTCATCTCCAAGTCAGTGGTTCTCTCAAGCTCGACGATCGTACCACTGATTCCCGATGTCGGTCAGCCTTCCGTGGTGCTCCAACGTATGGGCTCTTAAATGGGCCCAATTGGGCTTCTAAAGCGCTACTCGACGTAGCCAAGCTTGCGCAGTTCCTCTTCCACCGACCCTTCGATGGGGATCGTCTCGGACTCGAGGGCTGTGGCGGCCAAGTTGGACCGCCACTGGTCGCACTCCCCCTCAAATCGATCCCTGAGGGCGCGCATGGAGGGCTGATCGGCGAGATTGTCGATTTCCGCTCGGTCCCGCTGCAAATCGAAGAGCAAGCGTTCCCGTTCTGCCTTCTCGTCGAGCAAAATCAGCTTCATGCCGCCCTTGCGGTAACTCCAAATGCTCTCCCAAGTGCACTCGGTCAGAAGTTCATGCTCGGGGTCTGCTGCCTGTCCCTCGATGAAAGGGCGCAGAGTTTGTCCCGCTAGCTCCGAAGGACGAGGGATGTCGAGGTAGTCCAAGATTGTCGGTACCACGTCTACTTGGCTCGAAGGGTGTGCCACCGTCTTCACGCTCGAAAGGCCGCCGGGGGGCCGAATCAGGAGCGGGATGCTGATCAAGTCTTCCCAGGCTTGAGTCCCGTGAGTCCAGCGCTCGTGCTCCCCGAAGTACTCGCCATGATCAGCGGTAATGATGACCAGGGTTTGATCGAGTACCCCAAGCTCTTGCAATTGGTCGAGAAATTCAGCGACCCGGTCGACAACGTCCGCAACCTCAGCGTCGTAGCGGTCGATCATGCGCGCCGTCTCTGAATCACTCAGCGGTAGTGAGTCATGGGGCCAACTGAGATCCCGTCCTTCGTAGGGCCGTGTGAAGCGTTCCAAGTACTCCGCCGGGGGATCGTAGGGTGTGTGCGGATCGTTGTAGTGCAAGTAGAGGAAGAACCGGCGGTCGTGGGCCGCTCGCAAGAATCCTTCTGCGTAGCGATTCATATTGCGCGCGTCCCAGAGGGACCTCGTTGCCTGCCTCAGGACTTCACCCAGGGTGGTGTCACCTAGTGTGTGGATGGGGCGCGCGGGATCCCCGAGCGTGAAGTGGGCGCCTTGGTCTACATTGAAGACCCCGCTGGCATTCAAGTTGGAAGCGCAGAAGCCCGTGGCCACTCCTTGTTCCGCAAGTCGCTCCGTGATGGTGATGGCTGCATCCGGAAGCACGTGCATGGTGTCGTACGCACCATGGGTGGAGGGGTACACGCCGGTCAAGATTGAGGCCGTGCAGGGTTTGGTCCAGTTCGCTACAGCGACATTCTCTTCAAAGCGAGTGAAGCCAAAGCGATCCAGCGCGAGGCTCGTCGGACGGTCGTAACCGTACTGAGAGAGGTGGTCTTGGCGCAGGGTGTCGATGGTGATCAGGAGCACATTGTGAGGTGCTGCATCGGCGGGGCCCCAATCGCCCAATTGAACCGGATACGGCCCAGCAACGCGCTGGGGAGCCCAGAGCAGCGAGAGGATCAAGAGTGCACCCGCTAGTCTTGTCGTGACCGGCGCCTCCGTCCACTTACCTAGCCAGCCCAACTTGGTCAGCGCCAATGCGACGAGCAGCATGCATGTCGTGCACACGGCGAGCGCCATGCCAAGAGCCTTCACATGCCCGGGCGAGGTCCAGGACTCCTGACGCAACTCACCCATGTGCGCCCTCAAGAACCAGACGCTGACGCCACAAGCGATAGCGGTCAGGGCTGCGCCCCAATTGGCGGCGTTCGGCCTCCATCGAGGTACAAGAGCGAGGACGCCCGCAGTCAGGAGCGTGCCCAGGGCGCCGATGATGATGTGCGTCGAGAGTTGTGTGCTGAACTCGCCTGCACCCGGATGGAATCCAATTTCGAGCAAGCCAAGTAGGCCGCCGACCAACACTCCGAGGACCATGGCACGCATTGGGAGTGATGCTAGCCCGGAACGGGCGAAGGATGCACATGGAAATGGGGCATTCGATGGGAGGATCTGGTGATGGCCATCGGCCCCGGGTTGCTACTGTGTTTCCATGTTGAGAACTCGATCCTGTGTGCTTGGCTTCAGTCTCCTCTTCGCGTGCGCCGGGGGTGAATCAAATCCCGCTTCCGAAACCGAGGAAGCACGCAATCTGCTGCTGATCTGCGTGGACGACTTGCGACCGGAATTGGGTTGTTATGGCGCGGACCATGTGCAGAGTCCTGCTCTGGATGCCTTCGCGGCGGAGGCCCTTCGATTTGACCGGCACTACGCGCTCTTTCCGACTTGCGGTGCGTCTCGCTTCGCTTTTCTCACCGGGCGTCGCCCGAGCGAGACTCGGCATTACGGGAACAGTGCCTTCGGAACGCTGAAGGAGGACTCCACCCCGGAACGGCTGCCGTTGCCCAATGCATTTCGAGCAGCGGGCTACCGCACCGTTTGCTTGGGCAAGATCAGCCACTCCCACAACGGTTTGAACGACGCAGGTGATCAAGAGATTCCAGGCGCGTGGGACGAAACCCCCACGGACGCGGGTCCTTGGAAAGAGGCCAAGCACTTGTTGCATGGGTACTCGGGGGGCAGGAAGCGGGACCCGGGCATCAGTCCAATCACGGAAGCGGCCGACGTCGGGGACCTGGATTACCCCGACGGGCGCTTGGCGAATCAGGCCATCGAACAGTTACGTCGGCTCGCTGCAACTCCCGAACCTTTCCTGTTAGCCGTGGGTTTCTTCAAACCGCATCTCCCCTTTGCCGCTCCCAAGCGCTACTGGGATCTCTACGATCCGGACGCTTTACCGCTCTCCAAGGATCCTCTGAAGCCAACGGAGCTACCAGCAATCAACGGTTGGGCGCAGAGCGGTGAGGTGACGGGGAATTATTCAGGGGCTGGATACGAGGACAAGCACTGGTCCGAACAGGAACGGCGGCACTTGCGCCACGGTTACTTCGCTTGTGTGAGTTACGTCGACGCCCAGGTGGGCCGCCTGCTGGACGAACTCGCTGCGCTCGGGCTTGAGAGCGACACGCTCGTCGTGGTTTGGGGTGACCACGGTTGGCATCTCGGGGATCAAGGGCTCTTCGGAAAGCACACGACTTTCGAAGCTGCCCTGCGAAGCACATTGCTGATGCGAGTACCTGGAATGGGGAGCGCAGGCCAGGGAACGCAAGCGTTGGTGGAGTCCATCGACGTTTACCCGACATTGGCAGAACTCTGTAGCGTGGAATTTCCCGCTGGCCTGCCCGGTCAGAGCTTTGCGGCGCTGTTGCTCGACTCGACCCTCGAGCACCGCCGCGAAGCCACGTCCTATTGGCGACGGGGCCCCTGGTTTGCCGAATCCACGCGGACGCGGAATGAGCGCAGGGTCGAGTGGGTGAATCCCGAGCAAGGAAAGCTTGGTGGAGTGGAAACTTACCGCTTTGCTGCGGTCGAACCAGAGTAATGACCACTGGTTCCCAGCTCCCCGGGAGCGATCGGGTGCGGGGTGAGGGAGACGTGACGAGGCACCGGGCACTTCGAAGAGTAGACTGTCCGGCATGAAGCATTGGATACTCTCATTGAAGTCATGGCTGTGTGTCTTGTTGTTGATGGCGGGGACTCCGCCGGCGATGGCGGCCGTCGCCGTAGAGACCCAGCCGTTGATCAAGGTGGCTTGCCTTGGCGACTCCATCACGTTTGGTTCGGGCCTTCCCGACCGGGAGCGAACGACCTATCCGATCGTGCTCGGGACTTTGCTCGGTGAGGGTCATGAGGTTCGCAACTACGGAGTGAGTGGTGCCACCTTGCTGAGCAAGGGAGATCGTCCATACGTTCAACAGCCCGCATTCGAGGCGGCCCTTGCCTGGCAGCCCGACGTGGTTGTGATCTTGCTTGGAACCAATGACTCCAAGCTCCACAACTGGTCCACCCACGGTCCAGAATTCACGGCGGACTACTCAACCCTTGTCGCGCGTCTACGCGAGTTACCGAGCCATCCACGGATCGTGCTTTGTGCCCCCGTACCTGCCTGGGTAGAAGGTGCCTCGATTGACTCCAGTCGAATCGCCCAGGCAGTTGTTCCCGCCGTGCGACAAGTCGCGTCCAGCAGCGGAAGTGAGCTAGTCGACCTGTACACTTCCTTCGTGCACCGTGGTGCTTGGTTTCCTGACGGCGTGCATCCCAATCCCCATGGCGTGGAAGCCATTGCGCGGCGAATTTTGGAGACCTTGGAGATCGAACAGGACTCGAGTCTGGACGTGGAAAGTGCGCTCGCCAATCTGGGTGTCGAAGCCGAGCCCGCGGACTTTCATGGCTACCGCGGGATGAGTTTTCAGCTGGACGGCATGACTTGCCGGGTGGTGCAACCGCGCGTGGCTGCAAAGGGTGCGCCCTGGATTTGGCGTGCACGGTTTTGGGGGCACGAGCCTCAGTTCGATCTCGCGATGTTGGAACGCGGGTGGCATGTCGCCTATGGCGAAGTGGGGGGGCTCTATGGCAACTCGGTGGCCGTGGCCCGCTGGAGTCAGTTGTACGAGGTGTTGACCGAGGCTGGACTGAGTTCAAAGCCATTGCTCGAAGGCATGAGCCGCGGTGGGTTGATCGTCTACAACTGGGCCCGCGAGTTTCCGAACCAGGTGGCTGGGATCTACGCTGACAATCCCGTCTGTGACGCGCGTTCCTGGCCAGGCGGAGCGGGGAAGAGCCAGAGGCGAGAGACTGAGTGGCAACAGTGTCTGGCGGCCTACGGACTCGATGAGGATCAAGCGCTTCGCGCAATGGACTTTCCCATCGATGGCTTGAAAGCGCTTGCCGACGCTGGGGTTCCCCTGTTGCATGTCATCGGTGAGGCGGATGATGTCGTGCCAGCGGCGGAGAACAGTGACGTGCTTGAAGCCCGTTATCGTGAGCTCGGAGGAACCATCCAGGTCATACGAAAGCCAGGCTTGGGGCATCATCCTCACAGCTTGCCGGACCCCGCCCCGCTGGTGAAATTCGCTTTGCGCGCGACGGGTAGGGGGTTCAATCCGTGCACTCGCGCCCAGCCGAGCGTCGAGTGGCGTGGGAGTGCAGCCGGATGGGGCGGCGGTACTTGGTGGGAACAGCACGAGAACATCAATGCCCTAGCGCAAGACAGCCCTGACCTGCGATTGGTTTTCTTAGGTGACTCGATCACTCAAAGCTGGACGGGCTCAAAGGACCGACTCGCCCACGCAGACGGCAAGCGGCCGTTCGATCGTTGGTATGGCCGGCGCAAGGCGGCCAGCTTCGGAATTTCCGGAGACCGCACGGAACACCTGCTTTTCCGAGTTGAGAATGGGAACTTCGATGGCCTCGAGCCCGCAGTTATCGTGCTGATGATTGGGGTGAACAACATCAACACTGGTGGCGACGATGGTGAAGCGCTCGCGGCTGGGATCAAGAAGGTCGTTGAGAGCTTGAGGATCAAGCAGCCACGGTCAGAGTTGATCCTGCTTGGGTGCTTTCCCACCAAGCAGTTGAACAGTTGGGCTCGGCGCCAGAGCGATCTGGTGCATGAACGCATTGGTTCCCTGGGAGAACTTGAGCACGTCCACTACCTAGACCTACGCGGACTGTTCTTGAACAGCGATGGCACGCTCAATCCGGACACCATGCGCAGTGATGGAGTGCACATCACTGCGGCGGGATACGAGGCCTGGGCAGCAGCCATCGAACCGCTACTGAAGGAGCTCTTGGGGGAAACCGTCTCATCCAAGGACGATTAGGCGTCACTCAAGCCATTGGTGTTCATCACGAGCAAGTTCTCGCCGTTGTGGGTGGCAGCCATGGCCGCCCTGGTCCCGACGGGAGAGACGCCCCCTACATGACACGAGACGTAGTTGTTTAGGTTGGTGACCAGTGACTGGCTAGCGAAGCTGATCATGCTCCCGC
>JBLIMI010000026.1:0-13734 GCA_047638655.1 Minisyncoccia bacterium
CCGCGCCGGCGCGGGGGCCCCCCGCCCCCCCACTGGAAAGTCCTCGGCAAACGTAGAGATCTGACCCCAATCCAGGCTGGCGCGTCGGACTGGGCCGACTATCATAGCGTCAGGCGCCGCTGGGGAAGTCTCTTCCTTGTTCAATGGCCACCACCATGACTTTTAGACTTCGCTCTCCGCTAGCCCTCGTGGGCCTATTGATCCCGCTCGCCAGCTGCACCAGTTGGCAGCGGACGGAGAACTATGGAGGCTGGTCGCTCTACGTCAAATCTGGAGAAGTGGTCTCCACTGAGGCCTTCTTTGACGCTGTCCAGCCTGCTTTTGAGGCCGTCGAGCGCTCCATGGGCCCGTTCCAGCGCGATGTCAAAGTTCACGCCTGGAATGGCGGGGTCGACATGGCTGACGGCACCAAGGGTGAGATCAGCACCGAATCCGACGGCAGGATCGCCGACATTGCCGGGGTGGGCCCGGCCCGGGTCCGAGCCTTCCACGCCCGCGGAGACGGCGGACTTTTCAGTCTCTCCGGAGTTTTCATCGGCACGGCAGACGTGGGGACAGCGGTTCACGAACTGGTTCATGCACACCTGGCCGAGAATGGGGTCAGAGTTCCTCTTTGGTTTGAAGAGGGCTTCGCCATGGTTGCCGGTGACGGCGCCATGTACGAGGGAGAGTGGGTCACCGACGGACTCGCCTGTTGGCCGTGGCGCGAACTTCGCGAACTCGACCTCGATCAAGCCCAGGTCGCTGATCTCCTGGAAATGGCCTCCGGTAGCCCCCATAGCGTGCGTGACAACGTTCTCGTGCACTTCATCGGTTGGGCGATCGTGTTCGATCTCTACCGCGAATTAGGTGTTCTCGATTGGCAACTGCTCTGGGATCACTACCAAAAAGACAATCATCCAAACGGTTGCGCCATGGCGCGTTTGCAGCGCACCCTCGAAAACGAAACCGTTGAAGAGTGGCTGAAGCGCTTGAAAGATCCCGACCCGAGGGTGCGGCTCGCCACAGCCCGCGGGACCTGGAAATTGCACTCGCCCAACGTGCAACGAACCCTTCTCGCCACTCTGCGAGAGGAAGAAGATTCGGATGTGAAGGCCTCCTTGGCCGTGAACGCCTTGGCCACTGCGGGCCAGGTCAGGGTGGGTCGGCGTCAGTCAGGCTGGATGTGGCGATCCGTGTTCCCTGTGCTGCGCTCCACCACTCTCGAATCCGCCGAGGAGACTTCGGCACTGCGCACGCTGTATCGGGCCTATCGCTATGGGAATTCGCGCTATGACACCCAGGCAGCCCTGGAGCGGCTAGACCGCTTCTGGGAAGACTAACCCGGGCGCGGATTTATTGATGGCTGAGCGCTTTCGGGGAATTCCGAAAAACTAGCAACAGCCGTCCGATGTCGTCGCTGTAGCTAGTGCCAGCAGGCCGAGCCCAAGCTGCTCACCCCTGGCAAGCCGTCCTCACAACTGACTATCGGAGAATCTCCCATGCTCGACCGACGATTCATCACACCCCTCGTGCTCGTTTTCCTGCCCACCCTCTCGATTGCCGACGAAATTCACGTTCCGGCAGATGCCCCGACGATTCAGGCCGCGGTCGATCTCTCGATCCCGGGAAGCGTCATTGTGGTCGGGGACGGGATCTGGAACTGGACCCGGCAATCGCGATGTGCTGCTTCCGCCTTGGGATCTGGTTGTGCGCAGCTTGAACGGGGCAGAGAACTGCATCATCGATTCCCGCGCTAGCGTGGGGCAGCCCCACCGAGCTTTCGACATTCTTGCGGGCCAGACCCGCGCGACGCGAATCGAAGGCTTCACCATCACCGGAGGTGACACGCTGGTGGGTGCCGTCGAGGATCAATTCAACGCGGGTGCCATCTTGACCTCGAATGCGAGTCCGACGATCAGGGATTGCTTCTTCGTCGACAACAACTGTGCCTGTTGGGGTGGAGCGATTTGCCTCAGCGGCTCAGGTTCCCCTCTGATTGAACGCTCCATGTTTCTACGCAACTCATCTGGCGACGAAGGCGGTGCGATCTTCTCCTGGAGTCAGGGTGCGTTGGTGCTCGATAGCTGCGTCTTCCTGGACAACACGGCTGGCGCGGTGGGTGGCGGCATCGCGGCCTTTGGACCCTTGCAGGCAAGCAACCTAACTCTGGTGGGCAACACAGCTAGCGCCAACTCTGCCCTGTACCTCAGCAGCGCCGGCACAACTGTCCGTAACTCGATCATCTGGAACAACAATTCGACGAACGGAACCTCCACGGATGTTGGAGGCTGGAACTTCGTTTTGGAGTTCAGCCTCGTAGAGGGCGGCTTCGACGGGCTGGGGAACATCGACACGAACCCAATGCTCAAGGCAGATGGCTTTCACTTGCGCCCCGGTTCGCCCTGCATGAATGCTGGGGCTCCCGACTTCGTCCCCGATGTCTCGGCACGGGACATCGACGGCAAGCGGCGGCGCGTGATGGGCTGCATCGACATGGGTGCGGACGAGTTCGCTCACTCCGCGTTGACCGCTCAATAGCAACCAAACGAAGAGGCCTCCGGGTGAACTCTGGAGGCTTCTTCGTTGCTGTTGCGTTTACGTCACTTCTTGAGGTCCGCGATCAACCCTCGCATCTGTTGAGTCATGGGGCCTTCGCCCCCATCCCAGAGCTCGAGCATCTTCTCGTAACAAGCACTGGCCGCCTCCTTCTCCCCTAGCGAGGTATTGATCGTACCGAGCCAAAAGTAGGAGAGCAGATGCTTCGGGTTCTGTATCAGAGCGTCCTCTAGCGCCTGCTTGGCACCGGCATCATCCTTTGTCCAGTGCAGACAGGTTCCCAAGTTGCAGTAGTTGGTCGCTGTGGTCTGTCCACCACGAATGCTCTCGCGAATGTAGGGAAGGGCATCCCGATGTCGCTGTTGCATCATCAGGAGCAGGCCAAACTGTCCGTTGAAGATTGGATTGCGCGGGTCCTCCCGCAGCAGTTGGGTCAGTCCCCGCTCGGCCTCTTGGAGGGCTCCGCGCGCCATCAAGTCCCGGACTTCGTTCTCGAGCACAATGCGCTGAATCCCATCTTTCGGGTCCGCCAGGGTCAATTCCGGTTGTGTGTCGCTGGCCGTTCCGATGTAACCCAGCGCGGCCAGCTTCTCTCTTTCGATCGCGCTCATCGTGCGCTTTGAAGCAGACAGCCGCCGTTCTGAGGTCTTGGTGCTCAAGATTAGCTCGAGCATGCTGTCCAAGCGCCGCGCGCTCTCGGGGTCGGATTCGTAAAGATTCTTGAGCTCGTCAGGATCAGAGTCCAGGGCATACAGTTCAGGGCGCGGAACCCGAATGTATTTCATGCCATCGGCGTACACCCCGTGAATCGGTGCCCAACCGTACCCGAGCCGCGGGTTCATGCTTTCAAAATAGATGGGCTCATCCACTGGCGCCTCGCCCCTCAAGAGAGGCAACAGAGACTCTCCAATCACATGGTGCTCCGGCACTGAGACCTTGAGCGCCTCAAGCACAGTGCCCATGATTCGGATGGAACTGCCCCGAGTTTCGGCCACCCTTCCAGCTGTCAAACTACTGTGGGAGAACAGCAACGGCACGCGCATCACCGACTCGTACGCGAAGAACCCGTGGGTGTTTTCCCCGTGCTCTCCGAGACTCTCGCCATGATCGCTCGTGAGGACCACTAAAGTTTCGTCGCGGCGACCCTTCTGATCCAGGTAATCGAGCAGGCGTCCAAGCTGCCGGTCTGCCTCGTGAATCTCAGCGTCGTAGGGCCTGCCCTCGAAGCCAGGGGGGAGCTGGGCCGCTGGCGGATACGGCAAGTGCGGTTCGAAGTAGTGAACCCACAGGAAGAACGGTTTGTCTTCTTCGATCTCGTCCAGCCAGGCGCAGGCCTCTTCGTTGACTTGCCAAGCGGGCCTCTCTTCAAACTCGCCGGCTGTCCTTTGTTGGCGCTGAGGAGTGTCGCCGTAAACATCAAAGCCCTGATCGAGTCCGTAGATCGCATCCAAAACGAAGGCCGCCGTGAATGCTCCGGTTTGGTACCCCTCCGCCTGTAACACTTCAGCCAGGGTCACCAGTTCCGGCAATGCCCTGTGGCTCGCGTTGTCCCGAGCCCCGTGAAAGGCCGGGATGGTGCCGGTCATGATGCTCGTGTGGGAGGGAAAGGTGAGCGGTGCGGCGGCAGAAGCCTGCTCGAAGCGCACTCCCGAGGCCGCCAGATCGTCCATATTGGGTGTGCGCGCTCCCCCATATCCGTAGCAGCCCAGACGGTCCGCCCGCAGTGTGTCAATCGTCACAAGGAGGGCAGAACGCGGCCCCGCCACGGTCCCCCCTGTCGCCCCCGCGCCTGGAGCAGAGCCTCCACACGACTCGATTAGGAGCAGTACGCCACCAGCAATCCAGAACCTCCGATCCATCTGGGCACCATACCCCATCACCCCGGGAAACTGCCCCGGCAGACCTCTGACTCCGTATACTGCTCGCTTCCAAAATACCGCTACGACCCCCCCGGGAGCCATGCAAACCTTGAAGACTGCGCCCAGCTACGAGACTCTTTCCAACCACTTCGGCCATTGGAAGAAGACCGGCGATTTGATCGATCAATGCATCGACCTGGCGCTCAATCTCCGTCAAAGCGGCCACCCCGGCGGATCGCGATCCAAGGTTCCGTTCCTGGTATCGACCACCCTAGGCGTCATGCGTTGGGATGTTCGTCGGCCCGAGTTGGCCTTCGGTGATCGCTTTGTGCTCGTCGCTGGACACGCCAACCCTGCGGTCTATGGAATGCTCGCGGTCTATAACGAAGCGCTGCGCATTCGGTTCGAGCAAACCGGTGACGAGCGCTACCTGGTGCCCAACGCCGCCGAACGCCAGTTGACCTGGGAAGATCTCCTAACCCTGCGCCACCGCGGTGGGCTTCCCGGCCACGCGGAAATGGAGGGCAAGACACTTTTCTTCAAGTTCAACACGGGCCCATCCGGCCACGGTGCTCCCGCGGCCCTGGGAGAAGCCATGGCCCTCAAGCACGCCGGTACGGGAGATGTCCGCGTATTCGCCATGGAAGGCGAAGGCGGCCACACTGCCGGCTGCCATCACGAGGTCAAGAACTCTGCCTACGGGCTCGGTCTCGACAATCTCATTTACTTGATGGACTGGAACGACCACGGCATTGACAGCTTCGCCAACAGTGAAGTCTCCGTGGGCAGCCCGCCGGAATGGTTCGAGCCCTACGGCTGGCGCACCGCCGGCACGACAGAGGGTGAAAGCTATGAGCAAATAACGAAAGCGTTGCTCGACGTTGTCCACGCGGAAAGCACCGACAAGAAGCCCGGCATGGTCTGGGCCAAGACGCGCAAGGGCCGAGGTTTCTACATCTACGACGCGCTCAGCCACGGCAAGTCTCACGGGCGCAACTCGGAGGGCTTCTGGAAGTGTCGCAAGGACTTCCAGGACATCTACGGAGTCGAATTCGAGGGCTTCGGCAACACAGAAGACCCCGGCGAAGATGCCACGCGTGAGATGACCAAGGGTTGGTTTGCGACGGTCTTCGACGTCCTGCGCAAGGACCAGGAGTTGGTCGAATACCTCAGCGACCGCCTGGTAGAGTTGGGCGAGTCGGTCCCCACCGCCCCGGAAGGCTTCAAGGCCATCACGAAGACGAACCTCACGGACAATAAAGGTTGGCTGGCGATCGATCAGCTGCCCAAGGAGCTCTTCCTCGAGCCCGGCAAGAAGGCCGCCAACAAGGATGGCTTCGCCAAGTTCGGGGCTTGGATGAACTCCCTCGCCAAGCAACAAATGGGGCGCCCGCTGGTGCTCGCCTGTTCCGCTGACCTGGCGGACTCCACTTCCATCAGTGGCTTCAGCAAAGGCTTTGGCGACACAGAAGGCTTCGGCTGGTACGACCGCAATTCAAACACCGGTGGCTCGTTGCTTCCGCAGCAAATCACGGAGTTCACCAACTCCGGCCTGTCTGTTGGTGTGGCCACCGTCAACATGTCGAGCGATCCCGAGAATCACTTCGACGGCTACTGGGCTTCCTGTTCAACGTACGCCTCGTTCTCTTACTTGAAGTACGGGATGATGCGGCTCTTCAGTCAAGTGGCCCAGGACTCCCCGATCAAGGTCGGCAAAGTCATCTGGGTCGCAGGTCACTCGGGACCGGAAACCTGTGAGGACAGTCGAACCCACTTCGGCATCTTCTCGCCCGGCGTCACCCAACTCTTCCCCGAAGGGCAAGTCATCAACCTCCACCCCTGGGAACACAACGAGGTCGCACCGGCTCTTGCCGCAGCTCTAGCGACGGACGTGCCCATCATCGCCCTGCACCTGACGCGCCCCGGAATTACGATTCCTGACCGCGGCAAACTCGGGGTGCCCTCTTACCTCGAGGCCGCGAAGGGTGCCTACATCATTCGTGACTACGACCCCAAGCGCCCGAAAGAAGGCACGCTCATCGTCCAGGGCACGAGCACAACGGACACCATCTTCGACCTGCTGCCGCAGTTTGAAAGCGGTGAAGCCCCGAACGTCAAGATCATCGCTGCGGTCTCCTGGGAGCTCTTCCAGCTCCAGGATCGCGCCTGGCGAGACAAGGTCCTGCCCCGCCATGATTGGCTCGACTCCACCGTGCTCACCAATGGCGCCCGCCGCCTGATGCACGATTGGCTGCCTCACAAGGTCGCCGAGCACTACGCGATGAGCTCCGACTGGGATAACAACTGGCGCACGGGCGGTAGCTACACCGAAGTTAAGGAAGAGGCTCATCTGGACGCCAAGTCCGTGCTTGAAGGCATTCGCCACTTCGCCGCCAAACGTGAAGAGCGACTGCGGCTTCTGGGTCACCCGGGCTAGCCCTGGCCCCCCACCACTCAAGCAAGCGCAGGCGCCGCATCCGTGGCACCTGCGCTTACTTTTTGCCCTCGGGCGATCACCCCCTTTGATCTGGAGTTCGGTTCGCTATTGTGAAGCCATGACCTCTCCTCTAAGAACGCGTATTGCCCTTCTGGGTTCGCTGCTGGCCTTGTCCCTGTTCCCCTCCTGTGCCGCCACGGCGACAAAGGACTTCAACTCGCCGCTGGCTCCAGGAGCAGCGGCCTTGATCGAGGTTACAGACACCAGCGAATGGCCCGACATGCGCGAGGGTTGGTGGCACCGGGACGAACTCATGCCCGCTCTCGAACGCTCCATAGGATGGACGGAACGCGAATACGCCAAGCAGTTCTTTCCGATCGAAGGTATTTCCCACGGACAAGCATTGGCTTCATTGCAACGCTTCCGCGAGCTGCTGACCACTTGTAACGATGCCGATCACTTTGAAGAGAGTCTGCGGCGAGAGTTCGGTGTCTACAAAAGCGCCGGATATGACGGACAGGGTGGGGGCGTTCTCTTCACCGCGTACTACACGCCGATTCTCGACGGGCGACTAGAGCAGAGCAGCGCGTTTGCCTGTCCTTTGTACGCCTTGCCCGCCGACTTGGAAAAAGGTCAAAAGGGTGAGATTCGTGGACGGCGAACGGAGGCCGGCCTCACTCCTTACCCAGACCGGCACGCAATCGAGGCCTCGGACCTACTGAAAGGCCTGGAGCTGGTTTGGTTCGCCACGCCACTTGACGCTTTCATCGCGCACGTCAACGGCTCGGCGTTCGTGCGCTTGCAAGACGGCAGCATGGCTCGATTTGGCTACGCGGGCAACAACGGTCACGAGTACACCTCCCTTGCAAAAGAACTGGTCAAGGAAGGTGAACTCCCCCCCGACCACTCTGGCCTGTCCGCCATTCGCAACTGGGCTCGATCCAATCCCCGTCGAGTGGAAGCCTTCCTCGACCGCAACGAGCGCTACGTGTTCTTCACTCCCATCACAGGCAACCCCCGCGGAAGCTTGAACCTTGAGGTGGCAGCTGGGCGCTCACTCGCCACGGACAAAACCATTTTCCCCCGTGGCGCGGTGGTCTTCACAGACACGCACACGAAAGGCGCCACGATGACGGCCGGCCCGCGTATCAATCGCTTCATGCTCGATCAGGACACCGGCGGTGCAATTCGTACCGCGGGGCGCGCCGACATCTACCTCGGAGTGGGTGAAGAAGCCGAAGCCATGTCGGGAAGAATGAAAGCGGAAGGTCAGCTCTACTACTTGTTCTTGAAGAACTAAGAGCACTACCTGTGGCGCAGGCTCCTAGCCGGGTCGATTCATGAGTCGATCGGGCTAGGCCTTCAATCGCGAACGCACCAGCGCTTCAAGCCCGCCAGCCAAGATCAAGTCTTGGGCCGCAGGCCCCAGGGGGCTGATGGGGTAGCTCTTGCCGTCGTAGGTCGCCGTGGAAGTCAGAAAGTCCACGGAGAGTGCTTTGCCCGTGCGCTGGGTGGCCGGGGCCGACGCCTGGTCTGCGCTGCGCAAGTCATCGAAGAGTTGCGGCAGTCCACGCACAAGAAGCCATTGTTGAAAGCGTTGCGCTTGTAGGTCTCGCTAAAGGACGCCGCCAGGACAACCTTGATGCCAAAGTACATCAAACAGGTCGCGGCCTGCTCGCGGGAGGAGCCGGTGCCAAAGTTGTAGCCACTCAAGAGCAAGTCCCCTGACTTGGCAATGGAACGGAACTCCGGGTCGTAGTTCTTCATGGCGTGGCTGGCCATTTCGTCGGGCGACAAACCGTCCTTGTAGGTCCAATCCTTGGAGTAGATCCCGTCAGTGTTCAGATTATCTGCGTCCAGCAGGAGTGCTTCGCTTTCCATTTTTCTGGGAAATCCATCGAGAATTTCCACGGCTCCCGCTGCCGCCTTGGGATCCGCGCGCTCGATGGAACCCACCTCGCCCGTGGGCGCTTCGGCCATGCCGCCGCCACAGATTTTTCCTGCAAGAGCGCTGTAAGCCACCACTTCCGGGCTCGCCAAGTAGCACTTCGCGTCGCGATCTCCCATGCGTCCCTTGAAGTTGCGGTTGGTGGCGCTGATCCCATTCTCTCCAGGGCCGAGAAGTCCCTTGCCTAGTCCGATGCATGGTCCACACCCCGAAGGTGGAATGTCGCCCCCGCCGCTTCGAGGATTTCCCAGTCACCGCGACGTTTGACCTCTTCTTCAACCTCGGTCGAAGCTGCGGCAACAAGAAGTTCCACCGTGTCCGCAATGTGCTTGCTCTCGACCACGCGGGCAGCGGCGCTCAAGTCATCCGCACGACCGTTGACACAGGAGAGCAGGTACGCTTTTTGAATCGGCAACTCCTCTTCTTCGTACTCCGCCACCGACCGCATGACCTTGACGTTGTCGGGCCCAGAAACGGAAGGCCGAACGGCTCCCAAGTCGAACTGAATCGTTTGCGAGTAGTACGCGCCTTCATCTGCAGCAAGCGGGTGGCTCCGTAGCGAATCGATCACCCCTTGATTGAGGTCTCCTCGGTTCTGGCCCTGGTCTTCGAGCCGCTTCAGCCGAGCTTCCAACCAATCAACCGTCTTTGAGTCGCAGGGGAAGACACCCACCAAGGCGCCCCATTCCGTGGTCATGTTGGCGATCGTGAGCCGTTCGTCAATCGAGAGCGTCGCCACACCATCTCCCACGAACTCGAGTCCGTGGTTTAGCACCTCATCCTGATTGAATCGCCCGCACAGGGTGATGATGACGTCCTTACCGCTCACGCCCGGCTTGAGTTGGCCGGTGAGAACCACACGTGTGATCTTTGGGACCTGATACCAGGTCTTGCCTGTCGCCCACAACGCTGCTGCGTCCGTACGAACCACGGGCGTTCCCAGCGCTCCAAGTCCGCCGTAGATGTTGGAGTGGCTGTCCGACGCCACCACCATGGTGCCGGGCAGGACGAATCCCTCTTCACACATCACCTGGTGACCAATGCCTCGACCGGCTGGATGAAAGCGCACGCCCTGCTCGGCGGCGAACTCTTCGATCCCCTTGTACTTGGCCAGATTCGCTTCGGACGTGTTCTGCACATCGTGGTCGAGGGTGAAAATGGGTTGATCCGCGTCGTGCATGCGGGTGGCGCCGATCGACTTGAACTTGGGGATTACCGCGCCCGTGTTGTCGTGAGTCATTACGTGAGCCGGCGACACTTCCTAGAAATCACCGCTCGAAACAGACGCTCCAGTGGGCAGGTTGAGGGCGTGAAATTGCGCGATTTTCTCGATCAGGGTTTGGCGCATGACGGCACCTGCAGGGAAATGGGTTTGGTGCGGAGACCGATCCTCCCCGTAAGCCTTCGGCCGGTCAAGCTCAGGGGATGTACCGTCTCCCTTTTTTAGCTAGACTGCGCGCTCACGAGCCAACGGGAATCCTCCCAGGCCAAGACAAAGCCCCAATGTCTGAATACGAGATCCTGAAGTGGAGTGTGGAACCGGTCGAAGGTGACAACCAAGTCGCCTTGGTCATCGATTCGTCCGATGGCAACCGCTGGGAATATGGAATTCCGTACGCCGAGGCTAGCGGCCGTTTCATCTTCGAGGAGAAGGACGTGATCGCCACCGATTTTGGCGAAGAAATCGCGGAGGAGATTCAAGAGCGGCTCGAAGAAGTGATCGAGAAGCTCTGCGAGTGAAGGGGTTCTCCCTAGCCACTCGCGCTGCCGTCGTCTCGCCTGGGGCTCAGTAGCCCTGATCTGCAGGGTCCGAGTGCTACTGCGGCTTCATCAAGATCAAGAGCCGCTCACGGTTGTCGGGGTCGTCTTCGATCTCAAGCGCACGGGTGACCAGATCCAAAATGCGGTCGACCTGGCCAGCTTCTGAGTAGAGCTTCGCCAGGCGGGTCAGCCCTTCCAGGCATCCAGGGTCCGTTTCCACCGCTCGCGCGAAAGCGCCGATGGCCTCTTGTTTGCGGTCGAGAGCCTGCAAATGAACCCCGCGCAAGAAGTGGGCGCAGGTGTTCTGCGGTTGCTGCTCCGACACCGTGATCGCCCAGGCCAAGGCGATCTCTGGGTCTGCCTCCGTCGGCCCAAGCTCCATGGCCGTGAGCGAAGCATCCAGCAGCAGATAGGGGTCTTTGGCACCGAAATCCACAGCGAGCGTGAAGTGCCGGAAGGCCATGTCGTCGTCGCCACAGGCACGGTGCAGTTTCGCCAGGAGGGCATGCACCGCATGGTTTTCGTGATCCATCTCGAGAGCCCGCAGCAGAGGCTCCTTTGCCCCGTGCTCCCAGCCCAGACACAGTCGCATGCGCCCCAGCGCAATGTGCGCCCATGGATTGTCCGGCTCCAGTTCAGCCCAAGCCTCGAAGTTCTGCTCGGCTGCCCTGCGGAAGCCTTGACTCTCCTGGATGCGCCCCAGGGTTCTCACGATTTCCGAGCTCTCAGGATAGTCGAAACGGCCTTGATGCAGCAGGGAGCAGGCGCTCTCCGCGTCTCCGTTCTTGTAGAGGGCCCGGGCCGTCTCCACGTAGGAGCGCTCGCTCTTGGGGTTCTCGCTCTCGTGGATTTCGTACCAGAGGTCGACCGCCAGGGGCCAATCCTTGTCGGCCACGGCTTCTTCCGCGGACGCGTAGTTGCCGTGGATGGTCCCGGTCACGCAAGCGCCCGTCGCCCCAATCAGGGTTAACCAGCCAAAGAGGGCCAGCTTTCGTGTTCTGTTTGACAAGGATTCCCGCACGACTCTATTTTCCTCCAAGATCTTCATTCCCTCAACCCTGAACATCGGCAGGCCTCGGCCCGCCCCTGATGAGAAGGTCGAAAACCGTCGATTCCGAAGGGATATGGACGGAGATCGAACTCGCGGCGGCCTGCTGCGTTTCTAGCACCAAGGCCACTTTGCGCGCCCCCTGGAACTCCCATCGATACTCTCCTGAAATGACGTCCCAGCAAAAGAACACCAAAGCAGTCGCCACCGAAGAGGATCTACGGGAGCTTCGTGCCTGTTTTGACGGGTTGACTGGGGCCATTGGAGAACACTTTTTAGGCCATGAACATCTCGTGGACCAGTTGGTCTTTTGCGTGCTGGCCGGTGGGCACGCCCTTTTGGAAGGAGCTCCGGGGTTGGGCAAAACCACCCTCGTGCGCACGCTGTCGGGCGCCCTGGGTCTCGATTTTCGCCGAATCCAATTCACACCGGACCTAATGCCCCCGGATGTGCTCGGGACTCGCATCCTCGAGGAAAACGATACGGGCAGGCGCAGCTTTGTTTTCCAGCCCGGTCCCATTTTCGCTCACGTGGTGCTGGCCGACGAGGTCAACCGGGCCACGCCGCGAACCCAGTCGGCATTGCTAGAGGCCATGCAAGAGGGGCAGGTCACGACCTTTGGCGAGACGCGCACGATCGCTCCGCCGTTCTTTGTGATCGCGACCCAAAACCCGATCGAGATGGAGGGCACCTACCCCTTGCCCGAAGCACAACTCGACCGCTTCCTGCTCAAGATCCTGCTCGATTCGCCGAACGAAGAAGACTTGATGGCCATCCTGGGCGCCACCACCGGGGACTCGCAGAGTGACATCGAAGCGGCGCTCGACGGCGCACGCATCATCAAGATGCAGCAGCTAGTGCGGGATGTGCCGGTAAGTTCCGACATGTTGCGCAAGGTCGCCAGGTTACTGCGACTCACCCATCCCCAAACAGAAGGCGCGCCCGAGGAAATCCAACGCTTGGTGCGCTACGGCTCAAGCCCTCGCGGAGGTCAAGCCTTGCTACTGGTTAGCAAAGCGCGGGCCTTGGTGATGGGCCGCCTGCACGTCTCGGATGAGGACTTGATTGCTTTGGCGGTTCCCGCTCTGCGCCACCGACTGATCCTCAGCTACGAGGGTGAAGCGGCGCGCACAAATCCCGATCAGCTTGTTCAACTGGCCCTCGAGGCGGCACTCAAGAGCTGAA
Organism: Minisyncoccia bacterium; assembly: GCA_047638655.1. GTDB lineage: Bacteria > Planctomycetota > UBA1135 > UBA1135 > JABACD01. Next base: position 12,777 of record JBLIMI010000026.1, read on the forward strand.
CTCATCCGCGAGCAAAGCCCAGCGCTCGTGGTCTCTCCAATCCCCGTCGATATTGAGATAGCGGGGAGAGAGTCCTTCTAGCTTGAAGCCGGCACCGCGCACCAGACGAATGGAGGGCTCGTTCTCCGGGCGGACGTTGGCCTCGACCCGGTGCAGCTTCCACTCGCCGAAGCACAATCCAAGCGTGAGTCTGAGGCCCTCCCCCATGTACCCCTGTCCGGCGAATTCCGCTCCCATCCAATAACCCAGGTAGGCGCTCTGGAAGCAGCCGCGCACAATCTCGCTGACGTGGATCGCTCCCAGGATGCGATCATCGCTGCGCCGGCAGATGAAGCGGCGCTCGCGCCGGCTCGAGAGCCCAGTGGAGCGAACGTATTGAGTGAAAGCGTCTTCGCTGTAGATATCAACGTTGGGCGGCGGAACCGGGGACCAAGGCTTGTGGAACTCTGCACTCGCTTTCAGGACAGCCACGTACTCCGCGTGATCCGCCATCAATGGGGTGCGCAGATAGACGCGCAGACCGGCATCGTGATCCTCGTGCTCTAGTTGGGACATGGCACGCAGTATGGCGCCATTCTACAAACGAAGCGAGCCCGCATCCCTTGCGGGGACACGGGCTCGAGCGTTCAAGCAAGCTTCCGGTTCTTCCTACAGTCCCTGCAGCTTGCGCTCGAGGTCATCTAGGTCGGTGGTGGTCATTTCCTTCTTCGTGATCTTGCCCATGCGTTGGAACTTGCGTTTTTCCTCCACGGAGCTGAGTTCGTGATCAGCACCCATCGGCAGGCTGGCCGTGCGGGCTCGGATCGACTTGTGGACGATCGGCTTTTGCTTGGCGACCTGAGTCAAAGAAGCGGGCAGATCATCGGGCAACGGTTCGCGACGTTCGAGGGCAGTGCGAGCGCGCAGGCAAACATCGAGGGTGCTCTTGAGGTTGGAGCGGATCTTGGACAAGCGCTCC